>DASXJM010000295.1:0-4102 GCA_036497405.1 Streptosporangiaceae bacterium
CGGCTGGCCTGGTTCTCCGGCCGGATGCTGGCTTCCAGCCGGTGCAGCCCGACCACCCGGAAGCTGTGGTCCACCGCCATGGCCAGGGCGGTGGGGATGATGCCCTTGCCCGCGAACTTCTCGTCGATCCAGTAACCGACCTGTCCCGAGCGGGCCGAACCCCACACGATGCTGCCCACCGTCAACTGCCCCGCGAACTCGTCACCGTAGGTGACGACCCAGGGCAGAGCCTGGCCCATCTTGGCCTCCCGCCGCATGGCGCGAACCATCGACACGTAGGGGCTCAGGCTGGATCGGTACAGCGGCGTTTCCGGGTTGGTCGGCTCCCACGGCCGTAGCCAGGGAGCGTTCCGGACCCGGATCTCGCGCCAGATCCGCGCGTCCCGGACCCGGACCGGGCGCAGGGCGACGGGTTCGTCCAGCAGCCTCGATTCATACAAGGTGGCCGGCCAGCCACGCATTCGTCCCACGGGTTCAATCATTCCCTGGTAATCAGCTGGACGCCATCGAAACGCGGCCAGATTGATGACCAGGCTAATCGTTAGCGGGCCCGGGGGCGGCGCTGCGCCGGTGATCACCGCCGTGCACCTGGTCGACGGCGTGTTCCAGCACCCGGCTGAGCACGGCCATGCCGTCCTTGACCCCGCCGGTGGAGCCGGGCAGGTTGACGATGAGGGTGCGCCCGGCCAGGCCGGCCAGACCCCGGGACAAGATCGCGGTGGGCACCCCGGCCGCCGCGCCCGCGGCCCGGATGGCCTCGGCGATGCCGGGAATTTCGCGATCCAGCACGCGCCGGGTCATCTCCGGGGTCAGATCGGCCGGGGTCAGGCCGGTGCCGCCGGTGGTCAGGACCACGTCGTAGCCGGCCGCGACCGAGTCCCGCAGCGCTTCCTCGACCGGCTCGCCGTCCGGGATGACCAGCGGGCCGTCGACCACGTCGCAGCCGGCCCGGCGCAGCAGGTCGACCAGGACCGGCCCGGACCGGTCCGGGTAGACCCCGGCCGCGGCCCGGTTGGAGATGGTGACCGCCAGCGCGCGCATCAGTGCTCCTCCCCAGCCGAGCCAGCCGAGCCGCCCGAAAGGCCCGAGCTGCCAGAAAGGCCCGAGCCGCCCGAGCCATCCGGCCGCTGCCACCGTCCGGTTTTCCCGCCAGTCTTCTCGATTACCCGAACGTCGGTGATCACGGCCCCCGGATCGACCGCCTTGATCATGTCGATGAGCGCCAGCGCGGCCACGCTGACCGAGGTCAGCGCCTCCATCTCGACCCCGGTGCGGTCGGCGGTGCGGGTGGTGGCGGTGATGTCGACCCCGTCGTCGGTGACGGTCAGGTCGACCGTGACCCCGTGCAGCCCGATCGGGTGGCAGAGCGGGATCAGGTCCGGGGTCCGCTTGGCGCCCTGGATGCCGGCGATGCGGGCCACGGCCAGCGCGTCGCCCTTGGGCACCTCGCCCGCGCGCAGGGCCGCGACCGCCGCCGCCGACAGCCGGACCCGGCCCGCCGCGGTCGCGGTGCGGGCGGTCACGTCCTTGGCCGACACATCAACCATCCGGGCCTGCCCGGACGAGTCGAGGTGGGTCAGCTCGCTCATGGGAGGACCAGAACCTCCACCGAGTCGCCCTCGTTCATCTGGACCACCCACTCGGGCACCACGATCAGCGCGTTGGCCCGGCCCAGGGTGGCGATCTGGTGCGAGCCCTGGCCGGTCAGCGGCACGACCGTGCCCTCGGCCGCGTTCAGCACGCCCCGCAGGTAGGACCGGCGGCCGGGCGGGGACCGCAACGGGCCGGTCACCGTGGCCGGGACCGCGGGCAGCCGCCGGTCCAGCTGGCCCTGGAGCGCGCCCAGCGCGGCCCGCACGAACAGCTGGAACGACACGTACGCGCTGACCGGGTTACCCGGGAGGGTGAAGATGGGGGTGCGGTCCTCGCCGATGGTGCCGAAGCCCTGCGGCATGCCGGGCTGCATGGCGACCTTGCGGAACGACACCGTGCCCAGCCGGCTCAGCGTCTCCTTGACCACGTCGTGCTCGCCGCCCATGCTGACCCCGCCGCTGGTCACGATGAGGTCCGCCCGCAGCAGCTGGTCCTCGATGGCGGGCAGCAACTCCAGCGGGTCGTCCGGGATCGGCCCGTGCCGGTAGGCCATGCAGCCGGCCTCGCGGGCGGCCGCGGTCAGCATGTAGCTGTTGGAGTCCCAGATCTTGCCCGGGGCCAGCGGCCGGCCGGGGTCGGTCAGCTCGTTGCCAGTCGACAGCACGACCAGCCGCGGCCGCGGGTAGACCTCGGCCCGGGCCCGGCCGGACGCGGCCAGGACCGCGACCTGCATGGGACTGAGCTGGGTGCCCGCGGGCAGCAGGACGTCGCCCTGGCGGGCGTCGCCGCCGCTGTACCGGACCGAGTCGCCCGCGCTCACCGGGACCTTGATCGCGACCTGGGCCACGCCGCCGTCGGTGTCTTCCACCGGGACCACCGCGTCCGCGCCGCCGGGCAGCTTGGCCCCGGTGGTGATGCGCAGGCAGGTGCCGGGGGTCACGGCGTAGGCGCCGGTGTCCCCGGCCGCGACCTCGCCGCTGACCCGCAGGGTGACCGGGGTGTCCTTGGACGCCTCGGCCAGGTCGGCGGCGATGACCGCGTAGCCGTCCATGGCCGAGTTGTCGAACGGCGGCAGTGGCCGGCTGGCCGCGACGTCCTCGGCCAGCACGCAGCCCTCGGCCTCGGAGATGGCCAGGTTGATCGGGGTCAGCCGCCGGACCGTGGACAAGATGTCGGCCAGGTGGGCCTCGACGCTGATCATCTCGCCGGGGGCGCCGTGGTTGTGGTGGTGATGGCCGCCGTGGGTGGTGTCTGTGGTCATGAGAGTGAGTCCAGGTGGGTGCGCAGCCAGGGGATGAACTCCTGGGCCAGGTCCGGGCGCTCGGTGGCGAACAGGACCAGAGTGCGCAGGTAGTCGAGCTTGTTGCCGGTGTCGTAGCGCCGCCCGCGGAACAGCACGCCGTGCACGCCGCCCCCGTTGGCGGTGCCGTCGGGGTCGGCGGCCAGCACCTTGAGCGCGTCGGTGAGCTGGATCGTGCCGCCCCGGCCGGGCTCGGTCTGGCGCAGGATGTCGAACACCTTGGGGTCGCAGACGTAGCGGCCGATCACGATCCACCGGCTGGGGGCGTTGCCCGGGACCGGCTTCTCGACCAGGTCGGTGATGCGCACGACGTCGTCTTCGTCGGTCGGCTTGATGGCGGCGCAGCCGTACAGCGACGCCTGCTCGGGGTCGACCTCCATCAGGGCCACCACGCTGCCGCCGAACCGCTCGCGGACCTCGATCATCCGGGTCAGCAGCGGGTCCCGCGGGTCGATGAGGTCGTCGCCGAGCAGCACCGCGAACGGTTCATGGCCGACGTGCCGGGCCGCGCACAGGACGGCGTGGCCGAGCCCGCGCGGCTCGCCCTGCCGGACATAGTGCACGGTGGCCAGCTCGGCCGGCTTGCGGACCTGGGCCAGCCCGTCGGCGTTGTCGTTGGCGGCCAGCGCCTCTTCGAGCTCGTAGGCGCGGTCGAAATGGTCCTCGATCGAGCGCTTGCTGCGGCCGGTGATGAGCAGCACGTCTTCCAGGCCGGCCGAGACCGCCTCCTCCACCACATACTGGATCGCCGGTTTGTCGACGATGGGCAGCATCTCCTTGGGAGTCGCCTTGGTCGCGGGCAGGAAGCTGGTCCCCAGGCCCGCCGCGGGGACCACGGCTTTGGTGACGGCTGAAGAATCGGCCATGCTGGAACCCTAACGAGTTTGCGGAGGCACAGGTGCAGGAGCGCGCTTCTGGCGACCGGCGTGGCGCAGCGACCGTCCAGGCCGCCAAGTCCGCTCTGCGGGCCAGCGTAAACGACTCCCGAAGGGGTCTGGACGAGGAGCGTCGCGCCGCCGCCGGGCGGCTGGTCCGCGATCATGTGCTGTCGCTCCCGCAGGCCGAAATGGCCGGAACGGTGGCGGCTTACTACTCGTTCGGCACCGAGCCGGACACCCACAGTCTGGTCTTCGGCATGTGGAAGCGCGGCACCTACGTGATCCTGCCCCGGCTGCGTCCGGACGGTGATCTGGAGTGGGCCTCCTACGA
>DASXJM010000296.1:0-6079 GCA_036497405.1 Streptosporangiaceae bacterium
AATCCGACGCGATCAACGTCACCGAGGACACCATCATCGGCATGGCGGCCTCGGCCCCGGCCGCCTCGGTCGGGCTGACCCTGGCCGCCCTGGCCGGCGCCACCGCCTACGGCAGCGGCCCGATCATCATCCTCATCGCGATCCCGATGCTGATCATCGCCAACGCCTACCGCAAGCTGAACATGTGGAACGCCAGCGCCGGGGCGTCGTTCGAATGGGTCGGCCGGGCCATCAACCCGTACCTCGGCTTCCTGACCGGCTGGCTGATGGTGGCCGCCTACGTCCTCGGCACGCTCAGCGGTGTCGAGGTGCTGGCCCCGTCGGTGCTGGCCGTATTCGGGTCCAATTCCACCGCGACCTGGGGAAACATCGGGCTTGACACCGCACTCGGGTTGATCATGATCATCATTGCGGTGGTCGGCATCAAGCTCACGGCCCGGACCCAGATCGGAATGGCGATCGTCGAGTACGCCATCCTCATTGTCTTCGCCATTATCGGCTTCGCGTGGGTGCTCGGCCACCACAAGGGCGTGCACCCGATCACGTCGGGCTGGGCCAGTTTCTCCGGGGAAGGCGGCAAGGGCAGCCTGACCGCCGGGCTGCTGACCGCGTTGTTCATGTACACCGGCTGGGACGCCGCCATTTACGTAAACGAGGAGACCCAGCGAAAGCGCATCAACCCAGGTAAGGCCGTACTCATCGCGGTGGCCCTGCTGACCGTGGTCTACTTCGTGGCCGTGGTCGGGCTGCAGGGCGTGGTCTCCCCCAAGGCACTGCAGGCCAACGCGGCCGACGGGCCGGTCTACATAGCCCAGGTCATCGGGGGCAGCGGCTGGGCCAAGGTGATGGCCCTGTCGATCGCGCTGTCGGCCATCGCCAGTACCGGCGCGGGCATCGTGGTCACGGCCCGGATCATCATGGACATGGCCAAGCGCCGGGTGCTGCCGCCGGTGCTGGGCCGGATCAGCCCCCGGACCTCGACCCCGGTGGTGGCCAGCGTCGTGGTCGGCGTGCTGGTGGTCATCCTGACCTGGATCTACCTGCTGGCCACGTCGGTCCAGAACGCGTTCGACGACGTGGTCAACATCACCGCGCTGCTGTTCGCGATGTTCTACATCCTGACCGCGGCGGCCACCATCGTCTACTACCGGCGCCGGGTGGTGGCCAACGTCAAGGACGCGGTGCTGCTGGGCGTGCTGCCCGTGGCCGCGGGGGTGTTCCTGGTCTGGGTCCTGATCAAGTCGCTGCAGGAGGCGCCCGCGTCGCAGCGCTGGTCCGTGCTGGGCATCGTGCTGGCCGGCATCGTGCTGATGTTCGTGGCCAGGTTCGTGCTCCGCTCGGACTTCTTCGACACCCGCCTGGAGGCCGGCTCGCGCGAAGAAAGCCCCATCAGGGATTGAGTCACGTGCGGTTTGGGCGGAATATCTGGACCAGCACGCGCACGGCCAAGATGGCCGCCACCACCAGCAGGCAGTAACCGAAGAAGGCGTAGAGGCTGACCTGCCGGGTCACGCTGGGCCCGCCGTGGAGCCCGATCATGAGCACGGCCATGATGCCGGCCGCGGCGGCCAGGAAGGTCAGCAGCACCTGGTGCAGCAGGCCGGTGACGAACCGGCGGTCGGACGGGTCGGCCAGCAGGCGCACGTTGACGCTGAGCCGCCCGGTCTCCAGGGCCTGGCCGATCCGGTCGACCCGGCGGGGCAGCCGGCGCAGCATCGGCAGCAGCGCGGCCAGTTCCTCCACCGCGGTCCGGCGCAGTTCCTCCGGGCCCAGGCGCTCGGCCAGCTGTCCGGACGCGAACTGGCGGGCTTCGGCGACGATGTCGAAGCCCGGGTCGAGCTGGGTCAGTGTGCCTTCCATGGTGGCCAGCGAGCGGAACACGGCCGCGATCTCGGGCGGGATGGCCAGCCCGTGCTCGGCCACGATGCGGAACAGGTCGGTGAACATCCGCACGTCCGGGGTGATGCCCGGGGCCACGTGGCGGGCCGCGAACCGGCCCAGGGTCCGTTCCAGCCGGGCCTCGTCCAGCTCCTCGGGCCGCTCGACCACGTCCAGCAGGGCGTCGGCCAGCGCGGCCGGGTCGCCCCGGTCCAGGGCCAGCAGCAGCCGTTGCAACGCGGCCCGGAGCCCGGCGTCGATCCGGCCCACCGAGCCGAAGTCGAGCAGGCCCAGAGTGCCGTCGGCCAGCAGCAGCACGTTGCCCGGGTGCGGGTCGGCGTGGAACGTGCCGTCCAGCAGCACCTGCCGGAGCAGGGTGTCGAGCAGGCTGGCGGCCAGGGCGGCCCGGGTCGCGGGCGGGGCCGAGACCGAGGCCAGCGGGCGGCCGTCCAGGAAGTCCATGACCAGGACCTGCTGCCCGCACAGGGACGGCTCCGGGGTCGGCATCCGCACCGTGCCCCCGTCGTGGCCCCCGTGGTGCCGGGCGGCCGCGGCGGCCACCGCGGTCAGGTTGCGGGCCTCGATCCGCAGGTCCAGCTCCTCGTCCAGCGCGTCGGCGAACCCGTGGGCCAGGGTGACCGCGCCCACGGCCCGGCCCCAGCTGGTGCTGCGCTGCAGCCGGAGGGCGAGCCGGAGCACGATGTCGAGGTCCCGGCGGGCGACGCTGTCGACGCCGGGGCGGCGGACCTTGACCACCACCGGCCGGCCTCCGGCCAGGGTGGCCCGGTGCACCTGGGCGATGGACGCCGCGGCCAGCGGCTCGCGCTCGAAGCTGGCGAACACCTCGTCCACCCCGGCACCCAGCTCCGCGCGCAGGGTGGCTTCGACCTGGGGCCAGGGCACCTGGGGGGCGTCGTCCTGGAGCCGGGACAGCTCGGTGATGAACTCGGGCGGCAGCAGGTCCCGCCGGGTGGACAGCACCTGGCCGAGCTTGACGAACGTCACCCCGCCGTCCTCCAGGGCCAGCCGCAGGGAGCGGGCCAGCCGGGCCCGGCCCTCGGCGCTGGCCAGCTCGGACCGGCGCCCGCCCCGCTGGTAGGGCAGCAGGCCGCGGCGGACCAGGATCCGGGTGATCTGGGCGTAGCGGCGGGTCCGCCCGGCCTGGCGGCGCAGCGCCCGGACCAGGTAGACCGGGCCGGGCAGCGACCCGCTGGGCACCAGCGCCTCGGACACGACCAGGAAGATCATGCCGACCAGCAGCGCGATGACCACGCCGAGTAGCACGAACCACAGCCCGGGCAGGACCGGGGCGCCGCTGGCGACCGACGGCCCGCCGATGGCGCCGACGATCGGCTGGGCCGAGAAGAACGCGATCAGCCCGGCCAGCAGCGTGCGCAGCGGGGCCAGCGAGAGCCCCAGCAGCCGGCGGACGCCGAACGCGAAGACCAGGACAGTCAGGGCGACCCCGAAGGCCACCAGCGCGGAGTTCAGTACGTTCATGCAGCCATTCAGACAGTTAGACGGTCAGACGGTCAGACGGTCAGAACTGAAGCACAGCGGCGCCGTCGACGCGGCCGGCCTTCAGGTCGGCCAGGGCCTGGTCAGCCTGGTCGAACGGGTAGGGGGTGGTGGTCACCTTGAGCTTGAGGCGTTCGGCCAGGGTCAGGAACTCCTGGGCGTCGCCGCGGGTGTTAGAGGTGACGCTGCGCAGGTTGCGCTCCTGGAACAGGTGTTTTTCGTAGTTCAGGGCCGGGATGTCGGTCAGGTAGATGCCCGCCACCGACAGCGTCCCGTTGCGGTCCAGGGCCTCCAGCGCGGCCGGCGCCATCTCCCCCACCGGGGCGAACAGGATGGCCGAGTCCAGCGGCGCCGGGGCCGGGTCGTAGGAGTCCTGCACGGACGCGGCCCCCAGGCTGCGGGCCAGGTCACGGGCGGCCTCGCCGCGGGTGAACACGTGTACCTGCGCTCCCTGGGCGATGGCGACCTGGGCGGCCAGATGCGCGGACCCGCCGAAGCCCCAGATGCCCAGGGTGCCACCGGGCGGGACTTCGGCCCGGACCAGGGCCCGGTAGCCGATGATGCCCGCGCACAGCAGCGGCGCGACCTCGGTGTCGCTGAACCCGGCCGGCAGCGGGTGCGCGAAGGCGTCGGCCACGATCACGTAGTCGGCGTAGCCGCCATTGATGTCCCAGCCGGTGTAGGTGGAGCCGGGGCACAGGTTCTCCTGGCCGCGGCGGCAGAACTTGCACGACCCGTCGACCCCGGCCAGCCAGGCCGCCCCGACCCGGTCCCCCACGCTGAACCGGGTCGTCCCCGGGCCGGCGGCGGTGACCCGGCCCACGATCTCGTGGCCGGGGGTGGTCCGCGGGTGGCGCGGGGGCAGGTCTCCCTCCGCCAGGTGCAGGTCGGTGCGGCACACCCCGCAGGCGATGAGCTTGATCAGCAACTGGCCGGGGCCGGGCTCGGGGACCGGGCGGTCGTCGGTCAGCTCCAGGGGGCCATCGGTGATCGGGCCGGGCTTGGCCACTACCCATGCACGCATGGGCCTTACGTTACGACCCCGGTGCTGACAAGATCGGCCCGGCAGGAGACACTTGAGCCTGCAATCGTTCGCAGCCGGGCCGGGAGACGTCACATGGATCGTCAGGAGCGCCGGAAGTTCGTCCGGGACCACCGCACCTGCATCTTCGGTTACAGCCGGAAGAACGACGGGCCGGCCATGACCGTCGTGTACTACATCATGGACGGCGACGACCTGCTGGTCTCGACCATGGCCGACCGGGCCAAGGCCAAGGCCGTGCAGCGCGACCCGCACGTCAGCCTGTGCGTGCTGGACGAGAACTGGCCCCTCACCTACCTGCAGGTCTACGGTCAGGCGGTGCTCGACCCGGACCCGGACCACGCCAGCCAGCTGATGCGCAAGGTGGTCGAGCTGATGTCGGGCGAGCCTGTGCCCGACGAGAAGTACCCGGCGATTCAGAAGATGTGCGCCGAGGAGAAGCGCGTGGTGCTGCGGGTGACTCCGTACGCGACGTTCGAAACCCCGCCGCGGCACGTCTACCAGGCCGACGACATCGACGGCCTGACCCACTTCACGTCGAAGAGCCTGGACTGGTAGCCCCGGCCCGGTCACCCCGGCGGCCGGTCACCCCAGCTGGTGGTCGCGGGGGTCTTGCCCTGGGCGATCAGGGACAAGATCTCGGCCTCGCGCTGGGTCAGCCCGGCCGGTAGCTGGCCAGGGAGAGCACGCTCGGGTGGCCGCCGCCGCCGGGCGGCCGCCGCCTTGACCAGGGTGGCCCGGACGGCGGGGTCGATGACGGACAGGCCGGTGGCGGCGCTGCGCAGGGTCTGGGTGATGTCGGCCCGGTCCGCGTTCTTGGTCAGGTAGCTCCGGGCTCCGGCTTCCAGCGCGTCGATGATCGAATCGTCGTCGGCGTAGGTGGTGAGGACCACGACGGCCACCTCGGGATGCTGCCGGGTGAGCTGGCGGGTGGTCTCGATGCCGTCCAGGACCGGCATGCGCAGGTCGAGCAGGATCGCGTCCGGGTGGACCTGTTCGACGATGTCCAGGGCTTCCTGCCCGTTGGCGGCCGAGCCGACCACCTCGATGCCGTCGGCCAGGCCGAGCAGCACGACCAGCCCGTCCCGCACGGTGGCCTGGTCGTCGGCGACCACGATCCGCAGCGGTGGCCAGGGGCCGCCGTCGCTGCCGGGCCGTCGCTGGCGGGGCCGTCGCTGGCGGGGCCGCCGGTCATTGCGGCACCGTGGCGGTGACCGCCCACTGGCGGCCGTCCGGGCCGGCCGCCAGGGTGCCGTCCAGGAGCAAGAGCCGTTCCCGCAGCCCGGCCAGCCCGTAGTTGCCGTTGGCGGTGGCGAACCTGGCCCCGCGGCCCGCTGGCGCCCCGGTGCCGAGATGGTTGCGCACGATCAGTGAGGTGGTGCCGGGACGGTAGTCGAGGCTGATCTCGACCGGCTGGTCGGGGGCGTGCTTGGCCGCGTTGACCAGGGCTTCGGCCGCGGTCCGGGTGATGGCCACCTGAGCCTCGGGCGGCAGCAGGCGGGACTCGCCGCTGATGGCGAAGCGCACGGCGACGCCGTGCCGGAGCTCGTGGTCGGTGCTGAGCTCGGCCAGGCCCTCCGGCAGCGGCAGCGCCTGCCCGCGCAGGGCCTCGATGGCCCGGCGGGTCTCGGTCAGCCCGTC
>DASXJM010000297.1:0-11765 GCA_036497405.1 Streptosporangiaceae bacterium
TCCGGGTCGGTGACCAGCGCGACCACGGTCACCTTGCCCGCGTGCGCGAAGCGCAGGGTGATGAAGACGTCCTTGCCGCCCTGCATGTGGCCGGCCCCGGTGATCTGCAGCCGGTAGCTGTTGGGGTTCATCCGCAGCATGGACTCGGCCGGGATGGTCAGGTTCGGCACGACCTTCATGATCCTGGTGCCGCTGCGGATGCCATCCGGGGCCAGCAGGCTGACCTGGCCGCCCACACTGGTGGTGGCCGAGACCAGCCGGTCCTTGACCTTGCTGTTGTTCCGGATGTCCATGTAGGCCACGGTCGTCCCGGGCTTGGTCGGCTGCGGGATGTACGCGCTGGTGGTCGCGATCGTGGTCGTGGCCGCCCCGCAGCCGGACAACGCCAGCGTTGCCACCAGCAGGAGCGCCGTGATCGCCGCGGTGGCCAGACGTCGCGGCCCACGGGCCAGAACCAGATGCACATCTATCACCGTAGCGCCTTCGCGCTGCGCCCCGTGCGTCCGGTCAGCCGCGCTCGATGGCCGTCCCGAGCAGCCCCAGCGGCGGCGAGCCCAGGCCCAGCATGGCGGTGTGGAAGCGGTGCAGCGTGAAGCCCGCGCCCCACTCCTTGCGCGCGCGCTCCCGGAGCTTGAGGATCTCAAGCTTGCCCCAGGTGTAACGCCCGTAGGTCGGGTCAAAGGTGGCCCGGCTGGCTTCGGACAGGGCGGCCGGCCCGGCCAGGTGGGTGTCGGCCTCGAACCGGCGGGCCGACTCCTCCACCGTCATGCCCGCGGTGTGCACGCCGATGGCCGAGGCCAGCCGGGTGACCCGGACCAGGGCTTCCAGCCACACCCCGATCGCGAACCGCGGGTCGTCACCGCCGAAGCCCTCCTCCACGCACAGTTCCTCGGCGTAGTGGGCCCAGCCCTCGGCGAAGGCCATGGACTGCAGGTTGCGCCGGACGTCACCCTCGGCGTGCCGCAGGGCCCGGCCGTGCGAGAAGTGCCCCGGCGCGACCTCGTGCACCGTGATCCCGGGCAGCGTGGTGGCGCTGAACATCTCCAGCCACTCCTCGGCCTCTTGGTCGGGCCAGGACTCGTCCGGGGGAGTGATGTAGTACCAGGACGGACCCTGCTGCTCGCCCGGAGCGTTCCAGGCCATCATGGCCACCGCCCAGCGCCGCGACTCGGGGGCCGGGCCGACCAGGCACTCGCCGTCGGAGTAGGGCACCAGGTTCTTCTCGCGGGTGAAGTCGATCGCCCGCTGGGTCCAGCCCCGGGCCGCCTCCATCACGCCCGCGCTGTCGGGGTGGTCGCGGACCAGTTCGCGGGCCACGTCCAGGGCGGGCCGGCTGGAGTCGATCCGGGCGCAGTCCTCGGCCAGCCGGGCCCGCAGCCGGTCCCGCTCGGTGTCGGCGTCCTCGGCCAGCCGGCCCAGGTCCACCGTGGTCGCCTCGGAGCTGCTGAGCAGGGCGGTCAGGGCCGCGCGGCCCAGCGCCACGTCCGGGCTGCCGGTGGCCGCGGCCCGCTCGACGTGCCCGGTGAGCCGGGCGTGGGCGGCCAGGGCCGAGTCCCGGATCGCGGGCTCGGTACTGGCCGGGATGCCCGCCGACAGCCCGCGCACCGCGTTGACCAGGGAGCCGGCGATCGGCTTGCTCAGCTGGTCCAGGGCTTCGATGGCGTGCTCGGCCGCGGCCGGCCAGTGCTTCAGCTGCTCGATGCGGGCCGCGTCCCGCTCGGCCTGCGGCGCGTAGTCCCGGTCGTAACAGGACAGGTCCATCGCGCCCAGGTGCACCAGCGGGTTACTGCGGTGCAGTTCGAGCCGGCCGTAGACCACCTCCGCGCTCTCCTCGAACGCGGCCAGGTGGGCCTCGTCGTGCCGGTCGGCCTCGGCCGGGGTGGTGTCGCGGGCGGCCCGCAGCGCGGCCAGCCCGGCCCGGACCCCGTCCGGTGACAGGTCCTGAATAACGCCGTCGTACTCGTGGCGGCCGCCTCCCTCCCGGGCTTCGGCTACCTCGAGGTCGGACAGCGCGCGCACGCGCGGGCTCAGCTCAGTCCCATCCATGCCCCCAGACGTTACCGGGCCGGCCCGCGCGCGCTGGGATCAGGGCAGCTGGCCCTGCTGAGCCGGGCCGGTGCGGACCGGGTCGATGGTCATCGTCGCGACCTTGGCCGACGAGCAGGTCTGGTCCGAGTAGCTGACGTAGGCCGGGGCCGTGTTGCCCGGCGGGTACACCTTGAGGAAGTGCGCGCTGACCGCGTGGCAGGACGAGGCCGGGTAGTTGCCGGCCTCGGCGACCTGGAGCCAGGCGTGCGCGGTGGCGTGCGAGGCCACCGTCACGGTGACGTTGGCGAAGCTGCCGCTGCGCTTGGCCGGGGCGCCGATCTGGCTGCCGTTCTGGCCGGTGACGAACGAGACCCCGGGGTAGCCGTACAGCGCGCAGGCCGAGCCGGAGGTGTTGGTGAACTCGAGCGGGATGTACGTGCTGCCGGCCGCGCCGCCGCCGGTGTTGGCCTTGAGGCTCACCGACAGGTTCGCGGTGTCACACGCGGCCAGCCCGCTCGCGCCGGTCGACTTCGAGGTGGGCGCGACCGCCGGCGATCCGGCCGGGGCGGCGCTGCTCACAGCACCGCTCGGGCTCTGGCTGCTGGCCGCCGCGGACGGCGGCACCGACGACGCCGACTGCCCGTTGCCCGACGACCCGCAGCCGGCTGCCAGCGCCGCCGCGGCCACCAGCGATGACACCGCGATCCCGCGCCGTGCCGCGACGGCACCCCGCCGCACCTGGCCCGAACTAGTGATCATCCCCATACCTCTCGTCGTGGCCCGGAACGCCCCCGCGAACCCGAGACCGCTCGGTCTCGATTACTCAATGTAGCGTCCAGGCCGGTTATTCTTTACTAAGCGTGATGGCGCGTGTCTCATGCGCCTCAGCTATCCCCCTCTCGCGGGCTGTTCACTCGTTAGACGCCCGAACCGGGGACCAGGTTGGAACTGGCTGCTCGCTGGGCATGCCGTAAGTGCGCAAATCCGACCAGAAGGGCAGCGAGCTTCATGCCGGCCAGCAGCGAATTCACCACCCGTCCCGAACTGGCCGGCACGTTCGGCATGGTCGCCTCGACCCACTGGCTCGCCTCCGCGGCGGGCCAGGCCGTCCTGGAGCAGGGCGGCAACGCGTTCGACGCGGCGGTCGCGGCCGGCCTGGTCCTTCAGGTCGTGGAGCCGCACCTGAACGGCCCCGGCGGCGAGGTGCCGATCATCGGGTACGACGCCCGGCAGGGCGGGCCGTTCGTGATCAGCGGCCAGGGCCCGGCCCCGCAGGCCGCCACCCTGGGCGCGTTCGCCGCGCTGGACGTGGACCTGATCCCCGGCAACGGCCTGCTGGCGGCCTGTGTCCCCGGCGCCTTCGGGGCCTGGATGCTGCTGCTGCGGGACCACGGTGTGGCCCGGCTGCGTGACGTGCTCCGGTACGCGATCGAGTACGCGGGCGGCGGCTACCCGCTGGTGGCCAACGTCAGCCACGCCATCGAGGGCATGGCCCCGATGTTCCGCGAGCACTGGCCCAGCTCGGCCGAGGTCTACCTGCCCGGCGGCCAGGTCCCGGCCCCCGGGGCCCGGTTCAGCAACCCGCAGCTGGCCGCCACCTACCAGCGACTGCTGGACGAGGCCGAATCCGGCCGGCCCGGCCGGGACGAGCAGATCGAGGCCGCTCGCGAGCTCTTCTACCAGGGCTTCATCGCCGAGGAGCTGGCCCGCTACCTGGACTTCGCCGAGGTCATGGACGTGACCGGGCGGCCCAACCGGGGCCTGCTGGCCTACGACGACCTGGCCGCCTGGCGGCCCGGAATCGAGGCCCCGCTGACCTTCGACTACGCGGGCCTGACCGTGTGCAAGACCCAGCCCTGGGGTCAGGGCCCGGTATTCCTGCAGCAGCTGGCCCTGCTGGCCGGCTTCGACCTGGCCGGGATGGGAGCCGGCACTCCCGAGTACATCCACACCGTGATCGAGTGCGCCAAGCTGGCCTTCGCCGACCGGGAGGCCTGGTACGGCGACCCCGCCTTCACCGAGGTGCCCATGCAGGCGCTGCTGAGCGCGGACTACGCGGACCAGCGCCGCCGCCTGGTCGGTGCGCGGGCCAGCGCCGAGCTGGTCCCCGGCGCCCCGCTGGGACCGGACGGGCCCCAGCCCCAGCTGCCCAGGTTCGCGCAGCCCCCGCGGCCCGCGCGGGCCGGGGCCACCGGCGACCCCGGCCTGGACCCGGGCGCCCTGCCCCCGCTCGACCCGAGCACCGGTGAGCCGACGGGCCAGGCCATGGGCCTCGGGCGCCGTGGCGACACCTGCCACGTGGACACCGCCGACCGCTGGGGCAACATGGTGTCGGCCACCCCCAGCGGCGGATGGCTGCAGTCCTCCCCGGTCATCCCGGCCCTCGGCTTCTGCCTGGGGACCCGGGCCCAGATGTTCACCCTGGACCCCGGCCTGCCCGCCACCCTGGCTCCAGGCAAGCGGCCGCGGACCACGCTGTCGCCCGGCCTGGCCCTGCGCGACGGTGAGCCTTACCTGGCCTTCGGCACGCCCGGCGGCGACCAGCAGGACCAGTGGTCGCTGTGGTTCTTCCTCAACCACGTGCACTTCGGCATGAACCTGCAGCAGGCCGTCGACGCCGCCGAGTTCCACACCCGGCACTTCCCGTCGTCCTTCTACCCCCGCGAGTCCGACCCGGCCGGCCTCGACATCGAGGCCCGCGCGGGCGAGGCCACCGTGGCCGAGTTGCGCCGCCGCGGCCACCAGGTGACGGTCACCCCGCCGTGGTCGCTGGCCCGCGTCAGCGCCGTGGCCCGCCGCGACGGCCTGCTCTACGCCGCCGCCAACCCCCGGGGCATGCAGGGCTACGCCGCCGGCCGATAGCCCCTGAACTGGGGTTCTGTTCCGCGTCACCCATCCCGTCATGACACATGTCATGACGGGCCTGGGATGCACGACACTGCCGCGCCGGCCGCCCGCTGAGTGGAATAGAGACATCCGCTCGACAGTGCTAACCGATGGGGGGCTAGCCGATACGGGGCGGGCGGGTGACGACGCGGAAGGAAGACCATGACGCAGGGACTGGGGGCCACGGGTACTCCGGTGGTCTCATTCGAGAACGTGCGCAAGACCTACGGGAAGGTCCGGGCCGTGGACGGGCTGACCATGGAGCTGAGGCCGGGCGAGACCGTCGCCTTCCTCGGCCCGAACGGGGCCGGCAAGTCCACCTCGCTGGACATGCTGCTGAACCTGCGCAAGCCGACCAGCGGCCGGATCCGGATGTTCGGGTCGGACCCGTACCACGCGATCAAGAACGGCCGGGTCGGGGCCATGCTCCAGTCCGGGGGCCTGATGCCGGAGGTAACCGTCCGCGAACTGGTCACCCTGGTCACCGGCTTCCACCCCCGGCCGGAGCCGGTCGAGCAGACCATGCGGCGGGCCGGGATCACCCAGTTCGCCGACCAGCGGGTCGACAAGCTGTCCGGCGGCCAGACCCAGCGGGTCCGGTTCGCGCTGGCCATCGTGGGCGACAGCGACCTGATCGTGCTGGACGAGCCGACCACGGCCATGGACGTGGAGACCCGGCGGGCCTTCTGGGACAACATGAAGGTCGAGGTGGCCGAGGGCAAGACCCTGCTGTTCGCCACTCACTACCTGGAAGAGGCCGACCAGGCCGCCGACCGGATCATCGTCATCAACCGGGGGCGCCTGCTGGCCGACGGCACGCCGGCCGAGATCAAGGCCCGGGCCGGAGCCAAGCGCATCTCGTTCCACCTGGACCAGATCGACGAGCCGTTCCTGCTCGGCCTGCCCGCCCTGGTCAACGTGGAGATCCGGCACGACCTGGTCCAGATCCAGTCCTCGGACTCCGACCGCACCCTGTACGCGGTGCTCGACGCGGGCTACCGGCCGCGTGACCTCGAAGTCTCCAGCCTGGGCCTGGAGCAGGCCTTCCTGGCCATCACCGCCGAAGACGACAAGAACAACAGCGAGCCGGCCGCCGCCAGCTACGCGAACGCCGAGGAGACCGTGCGATGAAAGACACCCTTGCCCTGGCCCGGGCCGAGATCAGCCGGCTGCGGCGCAACAAGCGATACACCATCTTCACCGTCATCATCCCGGTCGCGCTGTACCTGGCCATCGGCCGCTCGGTCCAGGGTGCCCGCGCGTACCACGTGGACTACGCCGCCTACTACATGGTCGCCATGGCCTCCATCGGCGCCTTCAGCGGCGCCCTGACCGGTAACGCCCAGCGCATCTCCCAGGAGCGCAAGGACGGCTGGATCCGCCAGCTCCGGCTCACCGCGCTGCCCGCCAACGCCTACGTGGTCGGCAAGATCGTCGCCGCCATGGCCCTCACCGTCCCCAGCGTCGTCATCGTGCTGCTGCTGGGCCGGTTCTACGGCGGCGTGCACCTGGAGCTGTGGAAGTGGTTCGCGATCTTCGGCGCGATCTGGATCGGCTCGCTGATCTTCACCGCCCTCGCGGTGGCCATCGGTTACCGCTTCCTGCCCGACACCGTGCAGCCCATCGCCATGGCCGTCTACCTGGTCATGTCCGTGCTGGGCGGCCTGTGGTTCGCGCTCACCGGGATCATGCAGGACGTCGGCAAGTTCCTGCCCACCTACCAGATCACCCAGATCGCCACCAACGTGATGGCCGGGCGCTCGATCTCGTCCACCGCCTTCATCGTGATCGCGGCCTGGTTCGCCGCCTTCCTGGCCCTGGCCATCATCTCGGTCCGGGCCACCGCCGAGACGGTCTGACCCGCCGACGGCCCGAGCGGAGCGGCGGGACCACGGGGGCCCCGCCGCTCCGCTGGGCATGACAGCATGAGAAGAGCACGTGAGGAGGCGGCGAGCATGGCCAAGGAAGCCGACTGTGACGGGCCGTTCGCGGCGGCGGAGCAGCACTTCGGCATGGGGCCCGACGAGGACCATGCCCGGCTGGCCGGCGGCAAGCTCGGGGTCGTGCTGCGCTGGTTCTTCTCCGGGGTCTGGCTCATCTACCTGATCGGGCCGGTGGCCGACCTGTTCGACCCGAAGTACCACCGCAGCGTGGCTTACCAGGCCGGTGCGGTCACCCTGGTCGCGGTGTTCTGCGTGCTCTACGTCTTCCTCCTGTCGATCTGGTGGCAGAACCGGGCCCGGGGCCGGATCGGCCTGGCTGCCCTGGCCGGGCTGGCCCTGACCGCCAGCCTGGTCTTCGGCAAGGACTGGACGTCGATCTTCATCTACGTGTCGGCGGCGGCGGGGTTCATCATCTGGGACCGGCGCCGGGCCCTGCTCGTAGTGGCCGCCTGCACGGTCACCTACGTGGTGGTGTCGGAGATCGTGCACGTCACCTCCGACAACCTGTGGGGCGAACTGCTGCCGGTGGCGCTGATCGGCTTCGCCATGATCGGCTTCAAGATGCAGATCGTGCTCAACATTCAGCTGCGCCAGGCCCGCGGCGAAGTGGCCAAGCTGGCCGCCAACGAGGAGCGGCTGCGGCTGGCCCGCGACATGCACGACCTGACCGGTCAGTCGCTGTCCCTGATCACGCTCAAGTCCGAGCTGGCCGTCAAGCGGCTGTCCCGGCTCCCGGCCTCGCCCGAGGTCGACGCGGTGGCCACCGAGCTGGCCGACATCGGGCGGGTCAGCCGCCAGACCCTGCACGACATCCGGGAAGCGGTCAGCGGCTACCGGCGGCCCACGCTGGCGGTCGAGATCATCACCGCCCGCACCTCGATGGAGGCCGCCGACATCGCCCTGGACGACGACCCGGCCCTGATGACCCGGTCGGGGACGTTCGACGCCGAGGCCGAGGCCGCGCTGGCCTGGTGCCTGCGCGAAGCGGCCACCAACGTGATCCGGCACTCCGGCGCCCAGCACTGCCGGATCCGGCTCACCGAACGCCGCCACGAGCTGGCCCTCGAGGTCAGCGACGACGGCCGCGGCGTCGCCGCCGACGGCAACGCCACCGGCAGCGGGCTGCACAACATGTCCGAACGGCTGTCCGCGGTCGGCGGCCGGTTCTCGGCCGGCCCGGGCCGGGACGGCCACGGCTTCCGGCTGGTGGCCACGATCCCGCTCACCTCGGACGAGCCGGCCGCAACCGTGCCTATACCTCCCACTGCGACCTCGGTGGACGCTAACGTTCGCACGTGACCTCGAACGACGATGAGCCCCGGCCCATCCGCATCCTGCTCGCCGACGACCAGACGCTGATCAGGGAGGCGCTGGCCGCGCTGCTGTCGTTCGAACCCGACATGGAGGTCGTGGCCCAGGTCGGGCGGGGTGACGAGGTGGTCAAGGCCGCCGCCGAACACCACATCGACGTGGCCCTGCTCGACATCGAGATGCCCGGCATGGACGGCCTGGCCGCGGCCGGGCAGCTGCACCGGGCCCAGCCCGAAGTCAAGATCGTCATCTTGACCACGTTCGGCCGGCCCGGCTTCCTGCGCCGGGCCATGCAGTCCGGGGTGTCGGCCTTCATCGTCAAGGACTCGCCGCCGGACCGGCTGGCCACCGCGGTCCGCAAGGCCCTGGCCGGGGAACGGGTCATCGACCCCGACCTGGCCGCGGCCGCTCTGGCCGAGGGCATCAACCCGCTGACCCCGCGGGAGCGGGACGTGCTGGCCGCCTCGGCCGACGGCTCGCTCATCTCCGAGATCGCGGGCCAGCTCTACCTGTCCGAGGGCACGGTCCGCAACTACCTGTCGGCCTGCATCCAGAAGACCGGGGCCCGCAACCGCACCGAAGCGCTGCACATCGCCGAAGAACGTGGCTGGCTCTGAGCCGGGAGCGGTTCCCCCGCTTACGATGACCGGGTGACGTCTGCCGGTTATCTGCGCTATCCGCACCTTCACGAAGAGCTCCTCACCTTTGTCGCCGACGACGACGTGTGGCTGGCCCCGGCCGCGGGCGGGCAGGCCTGGCGGTTGTCGGCCGAAGGTGCCGCCGTGAGCTACCCCCGGATCTCCCCGGACGGCCGTCAGGTGGCCTGGACCACCAGCCGCGACCGGGCCAGCGAGGTCTACGTGACCGGGGTCGACGGCACCGGCTACCGCCGCCTGACCTGGTGGGGTGACGCCAAGACCCGGGTGGCCGGCTGGACCGGCGACGGCGAGATCCTCGCGATCAGCGCCGCCGGCCAGCCCGCCGCCTTCCTCACCTGGGCCTTCGCTATCCCGCTGACCGGCGAGCCACCGCGCCGCCTGGAGCTCGGCCCGGCCAGCGACCTGGCCGTGACCAAGGGCGTCACCGCCCTGCTGACCAGCTCCCAGCACGAGCCCGCCCGCTGGAAGCGGTACCGGGGGGGCACGTCGGGCCGCATCTGGGTCAAGGCCAACGGCGCCCCGTCGTTCACCCGGATCCTGGGCGACCTGCCCACCCAGCTCACCAGCCCCATGCTCATCGGGGACCGGTTGGTGTTCCTGTCCGACCACGAGGGCACCGGCAACCTGTACTCGTGCGCGCTCGACGGCACCGGGCTCCGCCGCCACACCGACCACGACGGGTTCTACGCCCGGAACCCGAGCACCGACGGGCAGCGCATCGTCTACCACGTGGCCGGCCAGATCTGGCTGCTGGAGGACCTGGGCTCACAAGCCCGCCGACCGGAGCTGACCGCGGCCTCGCCGTCTACGGCCCGGGTGCCCCGGCTGATCTCGGCCGACGATCACCTGGGCTCGATCAGCTGTGACCAGACCGGCCGGGCCAGCGTGGTCGAGGTGCGCGGCACCGTGCACTGGCTGACCCACCGCGACGGGCCGGCCCGGGCCCTGTTCGTGGATCCCGCGGCCCGGGCCCGCTGCCCGGTCGTGCTCGGCCCCGACGGCGGCGCGGCCTGGATCAGCGACGCGACCGGCCGGGACGCGCTCGAGTTCCTGCTGTCCCCGGACGCGCCCGAGCCCAGCCGGCTGGCCGAGGGCCAGCTGGGCAGCGTGGTCGGGCTGGCCGCGGCCCCGGACGGCACCGCGGTCGCGGCCGCCGCCAGCGACGGGCGGTTGTTCCTGGGGGCTGCTGTCCGGCACCGTGACCGAGCTGGCCGCCTCCGACGACGGGACCTGCGGCGGCCTGGACTGGTCGCCGGACTCGACCTGGCTGGCCTGGTCGCAGCCGGGGCCGCAGCCGCTGCGCCGGATCCGGATCGCCCGCCGCGACGACACGGCGGTCTTCGACGTCACCGACGGCCGGTTCGCCGACACCAACCCGGTGTTCACCCTGGACGGCCGCTACCTGGCCTTTTTGTCCAAGCGCGACTTCGACCCGGTGTACGACGCGCACTTCTTCGACCTGTCGTTCCCGTACGGCAGCCGCCCCTACCTGGTGACGCTGTCGGCCAGTACCCCGTCCCCGTTCGCGCCGCTGCCCGAGGGCCGGCCGGCTGATCCGCGATCCAGTGAGCCGGACGATTCTTCCTTGATCGAAGGTCTTTCCCTGGTCGTTGACACGGAACGACTCGCGTCCCGGGTGGTCCGGGTGCCCGTCGAGGAGGGCCGGTACTCCGGGCTGACCGCGGTCAAGAGCGGCCTGGCCTGGCTCCGCGATCCGGTCTCGGGCGCGCTGGGGGAGAGCGCGGCTGACCCGTGGGACGACCAGCCCCAGCCGTCCCTGGAACGCTATGACCTGCTGCGCCGCAAGTGCAGCACGATCGTGGACGAGCTCGACTGGTACACGGTCAGCGGCGACGGCACCCGCCTGCTGGTCAGCGACGACGGCACCCTGACCCTGGTCCCGTCCGAGCGCAAGCACCGCAACGGCGACGACGACAGCGACGACATCACCGTCGACCTGTCCCGGGCCCGGTTCCTGGCCGACCCGGCCGCGCTGTGGCGGCACGCCTACGAGGAGGCCGGCCGGCTGATGCGGCGGGACTTCTGGGCCCCGGACATGGCCGGCCTGGACTGGGACGGGGTGCTGGACCAGTACCGCCCGCTGCTGGACCGCATCAGCGGGGCCAGCGACTTCGCCGACCTGCTGTGGGAGGTGTTCGGCGAGCTGGCCACCTCCCACGCCTACGTGGTCCAGGCCAGCGACGGGGCCGGGGCCCGCCGGGGCGGCGGCCGGGCCGCGGCCGTGGGCCAGCTCGGCGCCGACCTGGAACTGGACGGCGACGGCCGCTGGCGGGTGGCCCGGGTCCTGCCCGGGGAGTCGTCCGACCCCAAGGCCCTGTCCCCGCTGGCCGCCCCGGGCGTGGCCGTCGACCCCGGTGACGAGCTGCTGGCCGTGGACGGGCAGCCGCTGGACCCCGCGGCCGGCCCGGGTCCGCGGCTGGCCGGGACCGTCGGCCAGCCGGTCGAGCTGACCGTCCGGCGGCCCGGCGACCCGCCGCGCCGGGTCGTGGTCGTCCCGCTCGGCGATGACCGGCGGCTGCGCTACCAGGACTGGGTGGCGGGCCGCCGCCAGCTGGTCCGCGAGCTGAGCGAGGGCCGGCTGGGCTACCTGCACATCCCGGACATGATGGGGGAGGGCTGGGCCCACTTCCACCGCGATCTGCGTACCGAGATGCGGCGCGACGGGCTGATCTTCGACGCCCGCGGCAACCGCGGCGGGCACGTCTCCCAGCTGGTGGTGGAGAAGCTGGCCCGCCGGGTCGTCGGCTGGGACCTGCCCCGCGGCCTGCAGCCGGAAAGCTACCCGGGCGACGCCCCGCGCGGCCCGGTGGTCGCCCTGGCCGACGAGTTCGCCGGCTCCGACGGCGACATCGTGACCGGGGCCATCCGCACGCTGGGCCTGGGCCCGGTGGTCGGCACCCGCACCTGGGGCGGGGTC
>DASXJM010000298.1:0-14368 GCA_036497405.1 Streptosporangiaceae bacterium
ATAGTCGATCACCACCTCGGCCCCGGCCGCCCGGGCCTGCTCGGCCTTGGCCGCCCCGCGCGGGGCCCCCGCCACCCGCAGGCCAGCCAGCACGTGCCCGCCGGCCGTCCGGGCCAGCTGGGTCAGCAGCAGCCCCATGGCCCCGGTCGCGCCCAGGATCAGCACCCACTCGCCGGGGCGGACTCCGGTCCCGGCCATCAGCGCCAGCGCGGTGGCCCCGTCGTTCAGGACCGCGGCCGCGTCGGTCAGGCTCACCTCGTCCGGCACCGGAACCAGCCGGTCCACCGGCACCGTGGCCAGCTCGGCGTAGCCGCCGCCCCCGCCCGCCGCGCCGGTGTGGGCCACCACCCGCTGGCCCAGCCGCGCCCGGTCCACCCCCCGGCCCACCCCGGTCACCGTCCCGGCCACCCCGTTACCCGGCACGTACGGCGGCCGGACCGGGAACCACTGGACGGCCCGGCCGGCCCGGATCATCGTGTCGATGTGCAGCACGTCGGCGGCCACCACCGCGATCAGCGCCTCGTCCGGGCCCGGCACCGGCTCCGGGACCGGGGTCGCCCGGAGCACCTCCGGCGGCCCGAACTCCCGTACCTCGATCACCCTGGTGCTCACGAGACCGTCGCCCCCAGGTCGCGGGTGTGCAGGCCGGGCTGGTCCGGGTCGACGTTCAGCCCCAGCACCCGCCGCGGGTGGATGCGGATGATCTCCGCGGGCGCGCCCGGGAACGGGGCCGACTGGCCGGTCGTCGTCTCGGCCACCCCGCGGATCTCCAGGAACTGCGCCTCCGGCCCTACCCCGGCCGGGTTGTCCACCACCAGCGCGACCAGCGGCTGCCGGACCACGTTGCGGTACTTGGCGCTCTGGGTCATGTTGTAGCCGTAGATGTCGATCGTGCCCAGCTCGTCGTGGTAGGCGAAGCCGACCGGTTTGACCTGCGGACCGCCGTCCGGGCCGATCGTGGCCAGCCGCCCCAGCCGGTGCTGGGCCAGAAATTCTTGTTCCGCCTGTGTGAGAGCCATGGGTACGACGCTAGAACCTCAACTAACGTTGAGGTCAACGGGTTTGCGCGTGCCGGCACCACTGAGTCTCGGGGAGACCATGACCCAGATCCCGGTCAGTAAGAAGGAGCTGACGGTCGGCCAGCTGTCGGCCCGCAGCGGCGTGGCCGTGTCCGCGCTGCACTTCTACGAGGCCGAAGGCCTGATCACGGCCCGGCGCACCACCGGCAACCAGCGCCGCTATCCGCGCGAGATGCTGCGCCGGGTGGCGTTCATCCGGGCCTCGCAGCGGGTCGGCATCCCGCTGGCCCGGATCAGGACCGCGCTGGGCACCCTGCCCCAGGAGCGCACCCCGACCCGGCGCGACTGGGCCCGGCTGTCCGCCGCCTGGCGCGAGGACCTGGACGACCGCATCCGCCAGCTCCAGCACCTGCGCGACCGGCTGACCGGCTGTATCGGCTGCGGCTGCCTGTCGATCACCGCCTGCCAGCTGACCAATCCGGGCGACGTGCTCGGCCACGAAGGCCCTGGCCCGCGCAAGTTGTAAATCCGGCCCCGGGGCCAGCACCAGCCCAGGCCAGAATGGGACCATGCGCATCGAGGATTCAGTGGTCCTGGTCACCGGGGCCGCCCGCGGGCTGGGCCAGGCGTTCGTGACCGAGCTGGCTGCCCGGGGCGCCAAAACCATCTACGCCGCCGCCCGCAACCCGGCCCGGGTCCGGGGTCCCGGGATCCCGGTCGAGCTGGACATCACCCGGCCCGACCAGGTGGCGGCGGCCGCGGGCCGCTGCGCCGACGTGAACCTGCTGGTCAACAACGCTGGCGTGATGACCAGCAGCCCGTTCCTGGCCGCACCCGGCCTGGATGGCGCCCGGCTGGAGATCGAGACCAACTACCTGGGCACGCTGGCCATGTGCCGCGCGTTCGCCCCGGTGCTGGCGGCCAACGGCGGCGGGGCCATCGTCAACATGCTGTCGGTGACCAGCTTCTTCACCAACCCCGAGAACGGCAGCTACGGCGCCTCCAAGGCCGCCGAATGGTCGCTGACCAACGGCGTCCGTATCGAGCTGGCTCAGCAGGGCACCCTGGTGGTCGGGGTGCACGCCGGCTTCATCGACACCGAGATGGTGACCGAGCTGGCCCGCGGCCTGCCCAAGGACGACCCGGCCGACGTGGCCCGCCAGGTCTTCGACGCGGTCGAAGCCGGCCGGGTCGAGGTCCTGGCCGACCACCGCACCGAGCGGATCAAGAGCCAGCTGCCCCACGATCACGAGCAGATCTACCCCGCCGTCCAAGCCCGCTGGAACGAGGCCCACCCAGCGCCCCCCAACCCGGCTACTTGATCCGCTCGGTCAGCTGGATGGTGACGGTGTCGCCGGCCTGTTTGCCGATCGCGGTGCGGATGTCGCCGGAGACCGGCAGCTTGCCGTCACCCAGGGCCATGAACGAGCTCTGGAACGGGTGCCCGTCGACCGTGCCGCGCACCTTGACCAAGCCCCGGGTACCGAAGTACGTAGCCGAGTCCGGCATCACCACGTAGGTCCAGCCACCCTTGGCCGGGCTCAGCTCCAGCACGGCCGTGAACTCCCGGTCGAGCGCCCCCACCCCGGCCACTCCTGGTTCAGCGGTAGCCATGAGACCAACCTTCCATATGGGATTTCGACGGCTCTTATTCGACGATCTCGAAGCCGTTGCCGTCCGGGTCCGTGAACCGGAACATCG
Source organism: Streptosporangiaceae bacterium (assembly GCA_036497405.1). Lineage (GTDB taxonomy): Bacteria > Actinomycetota > Actinomycetes > Streptosporangiales > Streptosporangiaceae > Bog-532. The sequence continues at coordinate 2,721 of DASXJM010000298.1, forward strand.
CCGGCACGCCTGGCCAGCGCAGCAGTTCTTCCACGGCGACCCCGGCCGCGGTCAGGTCGGCGTGGGCCGCGGCCGCGTCCTCGGCGGTGAGCCGGACGCCGGTCTCCACCCCGGCCCGGACCCCGTCCCGCTCGGCGAACAGCGCGATGGTGGTGTCCGACCCGGCCGGAGCTACCTCCAGCCAGCGGCCGAAGTTCGGGATCTCCATGTCCCGGCGGACCTCCAGGCCCAGTTTGGCGGTAAAGAACTCCAGCGCCCGCTCCTGGTCTTTCACCGGGACACCCACGGTAGGAATGCCAGTCAGCTTGGTCATGTCGTCTCCCTTCGTCGTCTTTCTCTGGGCAGACGTCGTGGGCCCGGCCAACTCATCGGCGGACCAAATCGGCCAGGCCAAATCGGCCAGGCCAAATTGAGACGCGGCCGCCCGGCGTCCCGGGTTACCGTGACCGCGTGCTCGACGGCCTGAGCTACGACGACAGCGAATCCCCCTCGATCGGCGTGGTCCCGCCCGGCACCAGCTGGGACGAGGTCTACGACCACATCAAGATCTCGCACAACTTCCTGCTGGTCGAGACCGAACCGGACGGGGAATACGCGGGCGCGTACTGGACCGGGACCGAGATGATCGTGCTCGACGACCTCGGCCCCGACCAGGACGAGGCGCTGGACGACTTCCGCGACCAGCTCCGCCAGCGCGGCGAGCTCTGAGCGCCAGCTCTAGTCCAGGACGGCCTGGTAGACGAGCTGCCGCAGCTGGGACCGAATGGGATAGGTGCTGGACGGGATGAGCTGGGTGAAGAACGAGACGGTCAGCTCCTCGGCCGGGTCGACCCAGAACGAGGTGCTGGCCGCCCCGCCCCAGGCCAGCTCGCCGGCCGAGCAGGGCACCTTGCCCGGCACCGGGTCGATGGTGACCGCGAACCCCAGCCCGAAGCCGGTGCCGTCGAACGGGACCTCCGCGAACAGCGGCCGGCCGAACTGGTGCAGGTCCTGGTTACCCGGCAGGTGGTTACGGCTCATGTAGGCCACGGTGCGCGGGCCGAGCAGGCGCACCCCGTCCAGTTCCCCGGCGGGGGAGCCCGCCCGGGCCAGCAGCATCTGGGTGAACCGGTCGTAGTCGGCCGCGGTCCCGACCAGCCCGCCACCGCCGCTGAGGTAGGCCGGGGCCGACAGCGCGGCCGACCCGAAGGCATCGTTCCGGACCCGCTGGCCGTCGCCACCGCGCGCGTAGAGCGCGGCCAGCCGCCCCGGATCGGTGGCGTGGAAGCCGGTGTCGGTCATGCCCAGCGGCCCGAAGATCCGCTCGGCGAAGAACTCGTCCAGCCGCTGCCCGGACACCACCTCGACCACCCGGCCCAGCACGTCGGTGGCCACCGAGTAGGCCCATTCCTGGCCGGGCTGGTAGAGCAGGGGCACGCTGGCGTAGAAGTCACAGGCCTGGGCCAGGTCGGTGCCGGGCGGCGTGCCCCACTCATAGCCGCGGGCTCGGTAGATGGCGTCGACCGGGTTGGCGCGCAGGAACCCGTAAGTCAGCCCGGCGGTGTGGGTCAGCAGGTGCCAGACGCGCACCGGTTCGGTGGCGGGCACGGTGACCGGGGCCGCGTCGGTCCCGTCGGTGAACACTCGGGCGTCGGCGAACGACGGGATGTACCGGCTCACCGGGTCGTTCAGCTCGAACGCGCCCTCCTCCCACAGCAGCATGGCCGCCACCGCGGTGATGGGCTTGGTCATCGAGTACAGGCGCCAGACGGTGTCGGTTTCCACCGGGCGATCGGCTTCGGCGTCCCGTGACCCGTAACTGGCCACGTAGCCCAGCCGCCCGCGCCGGTTCACCGTGACCAGCCAGCCGGCCAGCCGCCCGTCGTCCACGTAGCGGGCGAAATGGCGGCCGATCCGGTCCAGCCGTTCCGGGTCCAGCCCGACCTCGGCCGGGTCCACCTCAACCTTGAGTTCGCCCACGCTGTCTCTCCTGCCCACGAAGTCCGATTGACGAGCACCGGTTAACCAGCTTGACGTTGACGCTACGTCAACTCCTATCGTCGCGGTATGGCCTGGTCGATCGCTGAGGTGGTCCGCATGTCGGGGGTGACATCCCGGACCCTGCGGCACTATGACGCGATCGGGCTGCTGCCCCCGGCCTACGTGCACAGCAACGGCCATCGCTACTACGAGACCAGCCAGTTGCTGCGGCTCCAGCAGATCCTGCTGCTGCGCGAACTGGGCGTCGGCCTGGGCGACATCGCCACCGCCGTCGGGTCCGGTCCGGGCACCGTGACCGCGCTGCGCCGCCACCAGCACCGATTGCTTACGGAAAGCAAACGGCTGGCCCGGCTGGCCGGAACCGTGTCCCGGACCATCGCCGAACTGGAACAATTGGGAGGAGACGCCGCGATGAGCGCGCCCCAGATCAACCGGCCGGAGAACCTGTTCGAGGGCCTGAACCCGGCCGAGTACGACAACGAGGCCCGCGAGCGCTGGCCCGAGCAGTATGAGCAGGCCCAGCGGGTCGTCCAGGGTCTGTCGCCCGACCAGCTGACGGACGAGCAGAAGGAGCAGACCGCCCAGATGATCCGGATGGCGGAGCTGATGACAGCGGGCAAGCCCGCGGCCGACCCCGAGGTCCAGGCCGAGGTGGACCAGCACTACCGCTGGGTGGCCCGGTACTGGGCCCCCACCGCACAGGCTTACCGCAACCTGGGCCAGATGTACGTCAACGACGAGCGGTTCCGGGCCAACTACGAGGCGATCACCACCGGGCTGGCCGCCTACCAGCGGGACGCCATGGCCGTCTACGCCGACGAGCGCCTTTCCTGAGCTTCCATCTCCTCCAGGCGTTCGTGCAGACGGGTCCGGATCTCGTCCGGCGTGTAGGCCCGGCGGCGGCGTTCGGCGCGGACGATCACCACGCCGCTGGCGGCTACGCCCGCGAAACTCGCCAGGCCCAGGATCTTCCAGGTTCGTCCTCCTCGCCACTGCACGTGCCTAGGCTAGCGGCCATGCCAGTCAACAGGGGAGCAGCGAACCGGCGGCCCCCGGCGGTCACCCTCGAAGAAGCGGCCGCGCTGACCCGCACCGGCGACGTCTGGCTGTTCCGGGGCCGGAAGGCCGCCGACCGGGCCATCCAGGTCGCGACCAACAGCCCGGTCAACCACGTGGGCATGGCCGTGGTGCTGGAGGACCTGCCGCCGCTGCTGTGGCACGCCGAGCTGGGCCGGTCCCTGCCCGACCTGTGGTCCGGCACCCGCCACCGCGGGGTCCAGCTGCACGACCTGCGCAGCGCGGTGACCGTGTGGGCGCAGCGCTACGGCCAGCGGGCCTGGCTACGGCAGCTGGACCCGGCGGCCGCGCCCGAGATGGAAGACGCGGTGCTGCGCACGATCGCGCGGCTGGACGGCCTGCCGTTCCCGTCCACCGCCGGGCTGGCCTCGAGCTGGCTGCGGGGCCGGATTCCGTCCCGGGCGCAACTGCCGTCGCTGGAAACCGCCTACTGTGCCGAGGTCCTGGCCACCACCTACCAGAGCATGGGCCTGCTCGACGGCCGTCGCCGCACCAACTGGTACGACGCGGGCCGGTTCTGGAGCGGCGACGACCTGCACCTGGCTCACGGCCACCAGCTGGGCGGCGAGATCGCCGTGACCGGTCTGCCCGGTTCGTCCGGTCGCGCCCGCCACCCGGCGGGCCGGACCGTCCGCCGGGCCGTGCCACAACCCCGCCGCCCCGCCACCGACTGAGGTAGCCTCACGGTCGTGATCGACCCCGTGGTCAGCCTGTCCTGGGTGCAGCAGCACCGCGACGACGTGGTGCTGGCCGACGTTCGCTGGTACCTGGATGGCCGGTCCGGACCGGACGCCTACGAGGCCGGGCACCTGCCCGGCGCGGTGTTCGTGGATCTGGACCAGTGGCTGGCCGGGCAGCCCAGCGCCGAGGAAGGGCGCCATCCGCTGCCCAGCCCGGCGCTGTTCGCGGGCGGCATGGCCCGCCTGGGCATCTCCGACGCCGACACCGTGATCGCCTACGACGACGCGGGCGGCACCACCGCGGCCCGGCTGGTCTGGATGCTGCGCGTCACCGGCCGTTCGGCCGCTCTGCTGGACGGTGGCCTGCAGGCCTACTCCGGCCCGCTGGAGACCGGGACCCCGGTCCGTGAGCCGGCCCCGTTCACCCCGCGCCCCTGGCCCGCCGAGTACCTGGCCACCATCGACGACGCCGCCGACCCGGCCAACCTGGTCATCGACGCCCGCGACCGGGCCCGCTACCGCGGCGACACCGAACCGGTCGACCCTCGTCCCGGCCACATCCCCGGCGCCCGCAGCCTGCCCTGTCGCGAGAACCTGGCCGCCGACGGCGCGTTCCTGCCCGTGCCCCAGCTCCGCCAGAAACTGGCCGCCGCCGGCGTCACCGACGCCGCCGCGCTCATCTCCTACTGCGGCTCCGGCGTCACCGCCTGCCACAATCTCCTGATGATCGAGCACGCCGGCCTCGGCCGCGGCCGTCTCTACCCCGGCTCCTGGTCCCAGTACAGCCACACCCCCCGCCCCGCCGCCACCACCGACACCCCCTGACCGGGGTCCCGGCCACCACCGGGCGCCGTTGGTCACGCAAGCCTCAAGCGTCACACGAGTTACCACCGCGGCCCGGCCTCCAACCGCATCGATCGCGCATTTGATGTCGCTAGAACAGTTGCGAATGCGCATTTGATGTGGTTCCGCGACCCCGGTGCCCGCCCGTGCCACCCCAAATTGCCGTCAAGCAACGGTTGTCCCGGGCAAAACAACTCGCGTCATTACGCATACCGCCCCCCGATAGAGGGCAAGACGCCGGTATGGGTGCAATGGACAAGCTCAAGAACAAGCTTCAAATGGGCAAGGGCCGGGCCAAGCAGGATGTCGGCCGGGCCACCGCCAACCGCAGCATGGAGGCCGAAGGCCAGGGCGACCGCGTGGCCGGCGGCACCAAGCAGGCCGGGGAGCAGGTCAAGGACGCGGGCAAGAACATCAAGGACGCCTTCAAGAAGCCCTGACCGGCCTGCGGCCCCAGCCGGGCCCCTGAGTAGCCAGCTAGCCTGCCAACCGGCCGGCTAGCGGCCGTGGATTCATATAACGACTTCTTCGCCGGGTCGGCCACGATCGCCGGCGCGCTGGTCGGGCTGCTGGGCCTACCCCTGGGCCCCCGTCGGCCCCGGGTGACCCGTCGGACCCGCCCGACGCGACCTGAGCGCAGGTCGGCCAGGGCCAGGGACGTGGCCGCCGACAGCAGCAGCGCCCCGCCCGCCAGCGTGGCCACGGTCAGCGGTTCGCCGAACATCGCCACCCCGAGCGCGGCCGCGCTGACCGGCTCGATGAGCATGATCACCGAGGCGGTGGCGGCCCGCACCGTCGCCGCGCCGGCGAAGTAGAGCGGGTAGGCCAGGGCGGTCGGCACGGCGGCCAGGTAGCCGAGCGTCCCCAGCGTCTCCGCCGGGTGCACCGTGTGGGGCAGCAGCCCGGTGGCCAGGGCGAACGGCAGCAACAGCACCGCCCCCAGACCGAACGCCCACGTCGTCACGGTGACCGCGTCCGCGCCTCCCGCCGAGTCGGCGCCCCCGGCCCAGCGGGCCACCAGCGACGCCTGCGCGTAGCCGGCCGCCGACAGCAGGGCCAGGCCGACGCCGAGCGGCCGCACCGCCCCGGCTGGATTGCCCAGCACCAGCGTGACCAGGCCACCGAGCGCGGCGGCCATGGCGGCCACGCCGCCGCGCGGCAGTCGTTCGGCCAGCAGCAGCCGGGCACCCACCGCGATCAGCAGCGGGCCCGCGCCCAGGGTGACCACGGTGCCGATGGCCAGCCCGGTGACCTGGACCGCACCAAAGTACGTGGTCTGGAACACGGCCAGCCCGAAGCCGGTCAGCAGCCGCACCAGCAGCGCCCGCCGCCCCAAGCGTCGAGGCCGAGGCCGCCCCACCCCCCGAAGCCGCCAGGGACGCCGCGACCGGACCAGCCCGACGAGCAGCAGCAGCACCAGCCCACCGGCGTTCCGCCAGAACGAGACGCCGATCGGGCCGAGGCCGCTGCACCGGTAGATGAGCCCGGCCGCGGCACCCGCGGTGCCCCAGGCGACCCCGGCCACGGTCAGGCAGGCCAGCCCTCGCCCCGAAGACAGGCCAGCAGAAGAAGTAGATGAAGAAACAGAGGAAGAGACAGCAGGAGCAGACACGACAGTTCTCCGCAGCCGAGTGGTGGTGAGGACCCGTATGCGGGCAGCGCCACCCGGCGCGCAGGGACCTGAGTCCCGGCGCGGCGGCTTTTCGTGGAGCCCGCCTAAGCGGCGGGCGGGGGAAGGACTGTCGTCAGTCGCACAATTGATCACCTTAGCTGACCGCGCAAACCGGGTACCTCTATCCCCGAAGGCCCGAAAATCTTGAAAACCTCAAACCTTGATATATCGAAGGCTGGTTGAACGGAGTCCCGCATGACCCAGACGGCCCACGACCGCATCGCATCATCACAGCCTGGCTCCCGGCGCCACCCCTTGGCCCCGTTGACGGTCGAAGAGTCGGCTACGGCCGCCCGCATCGCCCTGGCCACCGCGGGCGACGGCACCATGCTGACCTACTGCGAGCTGGTCGAGCCGGCCAAGGAGCAGGTCCTCAGCTGGGACGCCCAGGCTGGCCGGGACGGTCAGGGCCAGGTCGTGCCCCGCCTGGCCCGCTGCGTCCTCTACCAGCCGACGGTCCCGGCTGGCGCCGCCCACACCACCGTGGTCACGGTTTCCCTGGATGACCGCGCGGCCACCGCCGCGGTCCCGGTCCCCGGCGTCCAGCCGCCCATCACGTTCGCCGAGTACATGACCAACGGTGAGCAGGTCAAGGCCGATCCCGGGTTCCAGGCCGCGATGGCCCGGCGGGGTGTCACCGACATGAGCCAGGTCCAGATCGATGCCTGGCCCGCCAGCTGGGTCGGCCAGGAGGTGGACAAGTCCGGCCGCCGGCTGGCCCGCGGGGTGGCCTACGTGCTGGACGGCCCGGGTCCCAACCCCTACGCCCGGCCGGTGGAGAACCTGGTCGCGGTGCTGGACCGGGACACCGGCGAGGTGGTCGAGCTGATCGACGGCGACGTGGTGCCCATTCCGCGTGACCCTGGGCGTTACGACGCGGCCAGCCAGCCGAGCCCGCGCGAGCTGGCCCCGCTGCAGATCCTGCAGCCGGACGGCCCCGGCTTCACCGTCGAGGACGGCCTGCTCCGCTGGGGCCCGTGGCAGCTTCGGCTGTCCATGCACCCCATCGAGGGTCTGGTCCTGCACCAGGTCTGCTACATCGAGGGCGACCGGGCCCGGCCGGTCCTGTACCGGGCCAGCGTGGCCGAGATGGTCGTGCCCTACGGCTCGACCGCCATCAACCACTGGTGGAAGAACGCCTTCGACGCCGGCGACGTGGGCCTGGGCAAGGCGGCCAACTCGCTCACCCTGGGCTGCGACTGCCTGGGCGAGATCGTCTACCTGGACGGGGTCGAGATCGACGACGATGGCGCCGCCCGCCCGCAGTCCCAGGTCATCTGCCTGCACGAAGAGGACTACGGCATCGGCTGGAAGCACACCGACCGGGCCAACGGCCTGACCGAGGTCCGGCGGTCGCGGCGCATGGTGGCCTCCTTCATCGCCACTGTCGGCAACTACGAGTACGGCTTCTTCTGGTACTTCTACCTGGACGGCACGATCCAGGCCGAGGTCAAGCTGACCGGCATCATCCAGACCCAGGCCGTCGAGCCCGGCACCCGGGTGCCGTACGCCAACCCGGTCACCCCCGAGCTGGCCGGGCCGCACCACCAGCACCTGTTCAGCTTCCGCCTCGACACCAGCGTGGACGGCCCGGTGAACTCGGTCTACGAGGTCGACGCGCTGCCGGTCCCGGTCGGCCCGGACAACCCGTACGGCAACGCCTTCACCGCCCGCAGCACGCTGCTGGCCACCGAACAAGGCGCGCAGCGGATGGCCGCCGCCGAGCACAGCCGGTACTGGAAGATCGTCAACCACGGCTCGGTCAACGCCTGCGGCGAACCCGTGGCCTACAAGCTCATCCCGCAGCCGTCGGCCCCGCTGCTGGCCCAGCCGGCCGCGGCCATCGCCAGCCGGGCCACGTTCGCCACCAAGCACCTGTGGGTGACGCCGTTCCGGCCCGACGAGCGGCACCCGGCCGGCGACTTCCCCAACCAGCACCCGGGCGGGGCCGGGCTGCCCGCCTGGACCGCCGCCGACCGGCCGGTGGCCGACACCGACGTGGTGCTCTGGCACACGGTGGGCACCACCCATTTCTGCCGCCCCGAGGACTTCCCGGTCATGCCGGTGGAGTACGTCGGCTTCACGCTCAAGCCGATGGGCTTCTTCGACCGCAATCCCGCCATTGACCTGGCCCCCGCCCCGGCGGGCCAGTGCCACCCGTGACCAGACCAGTTACGCGGCCAGCGGAAATCACGGGGGGACATTCCGCCCAGCGGGAACCTACGATGGGCTGCATGCGCCCTGAACGGGGGTTCCGTGCGCCCACGCCCCCGTATGGACCTGACGACCTTACGGAGCATAAATGCCCTTGACCGCGCCCAACGCCCGCGACAACGCGCGGACCGCGATCATCACCGTCGACGACGACCCGGACGTTTCCCGCGCCGTCGCCCGCGACCTGCGGCGCAAGTACGGCAGCGAGTACCGCATCGTCCGCGCCGAGTCGGGGGAATCGGCCCTGGAGGCCCTGCGCGAGCTGAAGCTGCGCGGCGACCAGGTGGCCGTGATCCTGGCCGACTACCGCATGCCGAACATGAACGGCGTCGAGTTCCTCGAACACGCGATGGACATCTACCCGGGCGCCCGCCGGGTGCTGCTCACCGCCTACGCCGACACCAGCGCCGCCATCGACGCCATCAACGTGGTCGACCTCGACCACTACCTGCTCAAGCCCTGGGACCCGCCGGAGGAGAAGCTCTACCCGGTGGTGGACACCCTGCTGGACAGCTGGCGAACCTCCGACCACCACGTGGTGCCGGAGATCAAGTGCATCGGGCACCGCTGGAACGCGCGCTCGTCCGACGTGCGCGAGTTCCTGGCCCGCAACCAGGTCCCGTATCGCTGGTTCTCCACCGACGAGCCCGAGGGCAAGCGGATCCTGGAGGCAGCCGGCGAGGACGGCCTCAAGCTGCCGGTGATCATCACCCTGGACCACGAGGTGCTGGTCGAGCCGTCCGACGGGGAGCTGGCCGAGAAGGTCGGCCTGGCCACCAGCCCGTCCTCGGACTTCTACGACCTGATCGTGGTCGGCGGCGGGCCGGCCGGCCTGGGCGCCGCCCTCTACGGGGCGTCCGAGGGGTTGCGGACCGTGCTGCTGGAGCGCACCGCCACCGGCGGCCAGGCCGGGCAGAGCTCCCGGATCGAGAACTACCTCGGCTTCCCGGACGGAGTGTCCGGGGCCCAGCTCACCACCCGGGCCCGGCTGCAGGCGGCCAAGTTCGGCGCCGAGGTGCTCACCACCCGCGAGGTGACCGGGCTGGAGATCAACGGCTCGGCCCGCACGGTCCGGTTCTCCGACGGCACCTCGCTGGACGCGCACAGCGTCATCCTGACCACCGGGGTCGCCTACCGGCAGCTGAAGGCGCCCGGTCTGGACGACTACACCGGGGCCGGCGTCTACTACGGCTCGGCCCTGACCGAGGCGGCCGCCTGTGTCGACAACGACGTCTACATCGTGGGCGGGGCCAACTCGGCCGGGCAGGCCGCGGTCTACCTGTCCCGCGGGGCCAAGTCGGTGACGATCCTGGTCCGCGGCCCGTCGCTGACCAAGTCGATGTCGCACTACCTGATCGAGCAGGTCGACAGCGTCCCCAACATCACCGTGCGGAACTGCACCGAAGTGGTCGAGGCCCGCGGCGACGGCCACCTGGAGGGCCTGACCCTGCGCGACGCCAACACCGGCGAGACCGAAGACGTGGCCGCCCAGCACCTGTTCGTGTTCATCGGGGCCGCCCCGCTGACCGGCTGGCTGGACGGGGTCCTGGAGCGGGACGAGCACGGGTTCGTGCTCACCGGCCCGGACCTGGCCGTCGACGGCGAGTCGCCCAAGGAATGGCCGCTGGACCGCGCGCCTTATCACCTAGAGGCCAGCGTGCCCGGGGTGTTCGTGGCCGGCGACGTGCGAGCTGAATCCGCCAAGCGTGTCGCCTCCGCCGTGGGCGAGGGCGCCATGGCCGTCATGCTGGTCCATCGTTACCTGGAGAAGCTGTGACCAACACCAGTCCCTGCGACCCGGCCGAGCTGCGGTCCCTGTTCCTGTTCGAGAAGCTCGACGACGACCAGCTGGACTGGCTGTGCCGCGAAGGCCGCATCGAGACCTTCGAGCCCGGCCCGGTCTACGCCGAGGGCGACCCGGCCACCTGCTTCTACGTGCTGCTCGAGGGCACCCTGGTGATGTCGCGGCGGGTCGGGGCGGACGACATCGAGGTCAACCGGACCTCGAACCGCGGCGTGTACGCGGGTGCGTTCCAGGCCTACCTGGGGGAGCGCGCGTCCCGGACCTACAACAGCTCGATGCGGGTCACGGTGCCGTCCCAGTTCTACGTGCTGAACGCGGAATGCTTCGCCGAGATGATGAAGACCTGGTTCCCGATGGCCGTGCACCTGCTGGAGGGCGCGTTCTTCGGGGTCAGCGCGACCAACCGGGCCATCAGCCAGCGGGAGCGGCTGCTGGCCCTGGGCTCGCTGTCGGCGGGCCTGACCCACGAACTGAACAACCCGGCCGCGGCCGCGGTCCGGGCCACCTCGTCCCTGCGCGACCGGGTGGCCGGCATGCGGCACAAGCTCACCAAGATCTCCAAGCACCCCTACCAGCAGGAGACGCTGGAGAGCCTGATGGAGCTGCAGGAACGGGCCGTGGAGCGGGTGGCCAAGGCCCCTCAGCTCGGCCCGATGGAGGCGTCCGACGCCGAGGACACGCTGGCCGACTGGCTCGACGATCACGACGTCAGCGGCGGCTGGGACCTGGCCCCGGTCCTGGTCCAGGCCGGGATCGACACCGAGTGGCTGGACCAGATGGCCGACATCGTCGAGGCCGCCGACCTGGAGGGCGCCATCCGCTGGCTGACCTACACGGTCGAGACCGAGCTGCTCATGAACGAGATCCAGGACGCCTCGGGCCGGATCATGCACCTGGTCGGCGCGGCCAAGCAGTACTCCCAGCTGGACCGGGCGCCGTACCAGGAGGTCGACGTGCACGACCTGCTGGACAGCACGCTGGTCATGCTGGGCGCCAAGATCGGCCCGGACATCACGATCGTCAAGGATTATGACCGCACGCTGCCCAAGATCCCGGCCTACGCCGCCGAGCTGAACCAGGTGTGGACCAACCTGATCGACAACGCGGTCTCGGCCATGGACCATCACGGCACGCTCACCATCCGCACCGCCCACGACCGTGACAAGCTGCTGGTCGAGTTCGGTGACACCGGGTCGGGGGTGCCCAAGGAGATCGTTTCCCGCATCTTCGACCCGTTCTTCACCACCAAGCCGGTCGGTGAGGGCACCGGGCTGGGACTCGATATCTCCTGGCGGATCGTGGTCAAGAAGCACCACGGCGAGATCAACGTGTGGTCGGACCCGGGCGACACCAAGTTCCGGGTCTGGCTGCCGCTCAC
>DASXJM010000299.1:0-6822 GCA_036497405.1 Streptosporangiaceae bacterium
GTGGCCGACCAGACCAAGGGCACGGTCCCGGTCGGCTTCCTGACCCTGCTCGACGGGGCCGACCCGGGCCAGGTCAAGCAGGAGGTCTCCGACGAGGTGTCCTCGCAGCTGGGCGGCTACGCCCGGCTCGGCGCGGTCTACCTGACCTCGGCGCTGCCCAAGACCCGCACCGGCAAGATCATGCGACGGCTGCTCCGCGACGTGGTCGAGCACGGCGAACCGCAGGGTGACACCAGCGCCATGGAGGACGTCGCCGGCCTCCAAGCGGTCCAGCAGGCGGTCACCAGCGAACCGGCCGGGAGGGTCTGACCGTGGCCGGACTGTGGTTCGAGCAGCTCGAGGTCGGCCTGCGGGTGGAGCACGTTACCACCCGCACGGTCACCGAGACCGACAACGTCCTGTTCACGACCATGACCATGAACCCGCAGCCGCTGCACCTGGACGCGGAGTTCGCGGCCACCACCGAGTTCGGCCGTCCCCTGGTCAACAGCCTGTTCACGCTGGGCCTGGTGGTCGGCCTGGCCGTGCCGGAGCTTACCCTGGGCACCACCGTGGCCAACCTGGGCTTCGCCCGGGTCGACTTCCCGGCCCCGGTGTTCGCGGGCGACACCATCCACGTGGTCACCGACGTGACCGAAGCCCGTCGCTCCCGGTCCCGCCCGGACACGGGCATCGTCACCTTCGAGCATCACGGGAGCAACCAGCGCGGCGAGACGGTCTGCGTGGCGGTGCGGGCGGCCATGATGCGTTGCCGGCCGTCAGCTGGGAAGTGACCGGGGCATGAAGATGCTGACCCGGGTCCGGAGCCTGCTGTTCATGCCGGGCACCCGGGCTGACATGGTGGCCAAGATCCCCCGCTTCGGGCCCGACGTGGCCGCGGTCGACCTGGAGGATGCGGTCGCGCCCGGCCAGAAGGACGCGGCCCGGGACACGGCCGCGGCCGCGATCGACGCCCTGGACCCGGGCGGCCCGACCACGATCCTGGTCCGGATCAACCCGGTCGGCTCGCCCTGGTTCGCGGCTGACGTGGCCGCGATCGCCCGCTGCGCCGCGGTTGGGCTGGTGGTGCCCAAGCTGTCCAGCCAGCACGACCTGTACGAGGTGCGCCAGGCGCTGGTCGAGAACGGCTGGGCCGACGCGCTGATCGTGGCCGGGATCGAGACCGCGCTCGGGGTCGCCGATGCCCGGCCGGTGCTGGCCAGCGGGGTGGCGGGGGCCTACTTCGGGGCCGAGGACTACATCGCCGACATCGGCGGCGTGCGCAGCCCCGGCGGCGACGAGGTCCTGTACGCCCGCAGCCAGGTCTGCCTGGCTGCCTACCTGAGCGGCCTGCCCGCGATCGATCAGGCCGTGGTGGCCCTGGGCGACGACGAGCACTTCCTGGCCGACGCCCGGGCCGGGCGGGCCCTGGGCTACCAGGGCAAGATCTGCATCCACCCGCGCCAGGTCGAACTGGCGCACCGGGTGTTCACCCCCACCGCCGAGGAGGTGGCCCACGCCCAGGCGGTGCTGGCCGCGGGCGACGCCGGCGTGGGCGTGGTGGACGGCCAGATGGTGGACAGCGTGCACGTCAAGATGGCGCAGTCGGTGCTGGCCCGGGCCAGCCAGTGAGCTTTGGGCGGGTGCTGATCGCCAACCGCGGCGAGATCGCGCTGCGGGTGGTCCGCGCCTGCCGGGACGCCGGTCTGGCCAGCGTGGCCGTCTTTGCCGGGCCCGACGAGAGCGCGCCGTTCACCCGCTGGGCCGACCAGGCCCTGCCGCTGGGCGGAGACACCGCCGCCGACAGCTACCTGGACATCGAACGCCTGCTGACCGCGGCTGACCGGTCCGGGGCCGACGCCGTGCACCCCGGCTACGGCTTCCTGGCCGAGAACGCCGACTTCGCCGCGGCCGTGCTGGACGCCGGACTGACCTGGATCGGGCCGCCGCCGGAAGTGATCCGGGCCCTGGGGGACAAGGTCCGGGCCCGCGCGATCGCGGCCCAGGTCGGGGCGCCGCTGGTGCCCGGTACCGCCCAGCCGGTGGCCGACCCGGCCGAAGCGGTCCGGTTCGCCGAGCAGCACGGGCTGCCGGTGGCGATCAAGGCCGCCCACGGTGGCGGCGGCCGCGGCCTGCGCATCGCCGGCGACCTGGCCGAGGTCGGGCCGTTGTTCGAGGCCGCGGTGCGCGAGGCCACGGCGGCCTTCGGGCGCGGCGAGTGCTTCGTCGAGGCCTACGTGGAGCACGGCCGGCACGTGGAAGCCCAGGTCCTGGCGGACACCCGCGGCACCGTGGCGGTGGTCGGCACCCGCGACTGCACGCTGCAGCGCCGCTACCAGAAGCTGGTCGAGGAGGCCCCGGCCCCGTTCCTGACCGACCACCAGTGGGCCGAGCTGGAGCGCTCGGCCGCCGCCATCTGCCGGGCGGCCGGCTACGTCAACGCGGGCACGGTCGAGTTCCTGCTGTCGCCCCGGGGTGACCTGTCCTTTTTGGAGGTCAACACCCGGCTGCAGGTGGAGCACTCGGCCACCGAGGAAGCCACCGACACCGACCTGGTCCGGGCCCAGCTGCTGATCGCGGCCGGGCACCCGGTCGCGGCCGCGCTCGGAATGCCTCCGCGGGCCGAGGTGGCCACGATTGCCCCCCGCCGCCATTCGATCGAGTTTCGTATCAACGCCGAAGGTCACGCTGATGGGTTTCGGCCATCCACCGGGGTCATCACCGACTGGCAGCCGCCCAGCGGTCCCGGGGTCCGCCTCGATTCCGGGGTGGCCGTCGGCACCCCGGTCGGGGGGCAGTTCGACTCGCTGCTGGCCAAGCTGATCGTGACCGGGCGCGACCGCCCGCAGGCCATCGAGCGGGCCCGCCGGGCGCTGGCCGAGTTCGAGATCGCCGGGGTTCAGACCACGCTGCCGTTCTTCCGCGACGTGCTGGCCGAGCCCGCGTTCCTCGCCACCGGGCCGGACGGGTTCGCCGTGCACACCCGCTGGATCGAGCAGGAGTACCGGCCGTCCGGGGGGCCCGGCCCGGACGGAGCCAGCAGCGACGGCGATGGTGGCGGCGAGGTGCCGGTCCGGATCGGCCGCCACTGGCTCACCGTCGCGGTGCCGGGGCTGGCCCAGGCCACCGAAGGCCCGCTGGCCCAGGCCCGCCAGCAGGCCCAGGACCGGCGGGAACGGGCCGAGCAGGCGGCCGGTGATGTGATCACTGCGCCCATGCAGGGCACGGTGCTGCGGGTCGCGGTGGCCGACGGCGACGAGGTCGCCGCCGGGCAGGTGCTGATCGTGGTCGAGGCCATGAAGATGGAGAACCCGCTGCGGGCCCCGCACCCGGGCCGGGTGGCCGGGCTGCAGGTGAACCCGGGCGACACCGTGGCCCAGGGCGCGGTGCTGGCCCAGGTCGTGCCGGGCCCGGTGGCTCCGTGAAGGCCGGGCTGATGCTGACCGCCGACCCGGCCGACGTACCCGCGGCCGCCCGCCGGGCCGAGGAACTCGGCTTCGGCCTGGTCAGCTCGGGCGAGCACGTGTTCTTCCACGGCCCGACCTCGAATGCCTTTCTCACCCTGGCCGCCGCGGCCGCCGCCACCGAGCGGGTCCGGCTGGTCAGCACGCTGACCCTGCTGCCGCTGTACCCGATGGCGCTGGTGGCCAAGCTGACCGCCACCCTGGACCAGCTGTCCGGCGGCCGGTTCGAGCTCGGCGTCGGGGTCGGCGGGGAGTACCCGCCCGAGTTCGCGGCCAGCGGGGTGCCCGTGGCCGGCCGGGGCCGCCGCGCCGACGAGGCCCTGGCCGTGCTGCTCCAACTGCTGTCCGGCCAGCGGGTCACCGCCCAGGGTGAGTTCGGCGCCCTGGCTGACCTGCGCCTGGACCCGCCCCCGGTCCAGCGGCCGCACCCGCCGATCTGGGTCGGCGGCCGCCAGCCCGCGGCTCAGCGCCGGGCCGCCCGTTTCGCCGACGTGTGGATGCCCTACATGGTCAGCCCGTCCTCGCTGGGGCGCAGCCTGACCGCGGTCCGCGAGTTCGCCGCCGAGGCCGGCCGCCGCCCCGAAGCGGTCCAGGGCGCCCTGTTCATCTGGGGCACCGTCGACCCCGACCCGGCCCGGGCCCGCGCCGAAGCCGTCGCCTCGGTCAGCCGCCTCTACCAGCAGGACTTCGAACCCCTGGCCGACCGCTACCTGCTGCACGGCGACCCGGGCATGCTCGTGGCCCGCCTGGCCGAGTACCAGGCGGCCGGCGCCGGCACGGTCATCTTCAGCCCGGCCTGCCCGCCCGAACGCGTGGAAGCGGTCACCGGCCTGTTCGCCCGCGAAGTGCTGCCCAGCCTCTGAGCGGAAGCGGGCCGCCCTGACCACCGGCCCCGCTCAGGCCCCCGTGGGCTGAGCGGCGCCGGTCCCTCGTAGGTGGCGCCTGTCTCCGCTACTGGAGGCAGGGTTCCCTGGCCTTGGGCGGCCGTCCCGGCGGCCGCTTGATGGCCAGGATCCGGCCGTGCTGGATGATCTCGCCGCCCCAGACTCCGCAGGGCTCGCCGCGATCGACCGCGCCGGCCAGGCACGGTTTACGCAGCGGGCACAAGCGGCAGCCCGTCTTGGCCAGCTCCAGATCGGCTGGACGCTCCGAGAACCACAGATGCGGATTGTTCGCGCAAGGCAGCGCGGCTCCGACATCGGCCGCCTCGCGGAGCAAGGTGGTGACCGCCAGGTTTTCCTGGTGCATTCGTTGGGCCCCCTGTCATTTCCGTCCGAATGCGTCCATACCACTGTGCGCCGGCCAGCCCCTGTTCCACATCGGCCAGAGGGATGATCCGGTGTCCTACGACGGGAGGATCACCGGGCCGGCCCGGTCGTACTCCCGTGGGTGTAGACGTCACATATGGGGGGGTGTCATCGGTCACGGAGAACGAAATGTCTGGACCCTCTAGCGGGTTATACAAGTGAACGTCAGAGTGAAAACCAGCCCCTCAACTAAGGAGCTGACGTGGCAGACGAATACACCAAGAACCCGGACGCGGTGGCCAAGCTGACCGACGAGCAGTACCAGGTCACGCAGCAGTGCGGCACCGAGCCCGCCTTCAACAACGAGTTCTGGAACAACAAGGAGTCCGGCCTCTACGTCGACGTGGTGTCGGGCGAGCCGCTGTTCGCCTCGGTACACAAGTACGACAGCCAGTCCGGCTGGCCGAGCTTCACCGTGCCGATCGAGCCCGGCAACGTGGTCGAGAAGACCGACTCCAGCTACGGCATGGTCCGGACCGAGGTCCGCTCCACCCACGGCGACAGCCACCTGGGCCACGTGTTCCCGGACGGGCCGCCGGACCAGGGCGGCCTGCGCTACTGCATCAACTCGGCCGCGCTGCGCTTCATCCCGCTCCCGGACCTGGAGCGCGAGGGCTACGGCACCTACGTCAAGCAGATCGAAGAGGCAGAAGAGAAGGGCAGGGCCGTGAAGTGAGCGACCGTACCGAGACGGCCATCCTGGCCGGCGGCTGCTTCTGGGGTGTCCAGGAGCTGGTTCGCAAGCTGCCCGGCGTGATCTCCACCCGGGTCGGCTACACCGGTGGTGACGTGCCCAACGCCACCTACCGGAACCACGGCACCCACGCCGAGGGACTCGAGATCATCTTCGACCCGGAGAAGATGTCCTACCGGGATCTGCTGGAGTTCTTCTTCCAGATCCACGACCCGACGACCAAGAACCGTCAGGGCAACGACATCGGCCTGAGCTACCGGTCGGCGATCTTCTACACCAGCGACGAGCAGAAGCGCGTCGCCGAAGACACCATCGCCGACGTCGACGCCTCCGGCCTGTGGCCGGGCAAGGTCGTCACCGAGGTCGAGCCCGCCGGCCCCTTCTGGGAGGCCGAGCCGGAGCACCAGGACTACCTGCAGACCTACCCCGACGGGTACACCTGCCACTGGGTCCGCCCCGGCTGGAAGCTGCCGCACCGCGACAAGGACGCCGTGACGCAGTAATTCCGTAATTGAGAAGGCCCCGTCCGCTGGTCGCGGACGGGGCCTTGGTGTTTGTTACTCAGGGTTGGTGATCAGGGGTAGCTGACCACGTTGCTCGGGCCGGGGTTGTCGGCCGTGACCGGGGCCCCGGTGTCGTTGACCACGTGGTCGATGCCGCCCAGGCCGCTCAGGAACCGGGTGAACACGTCGTGCAGTTGCACGCCGGGGGTGTTGGGCACCGAGAACGCGGTGGCCGAGTGGATGTCCACGCCCTGGTTGAAGAAGCTGTAGCTACCCAGGCCGTAACCGGAGAAGCTGGTGACCTTGGACCCGATCGCGAACGCCGGGTAGCCGTCCGTGGTCGGGCTGGACATCCAGGCCGCCTGGCTGGGCACTTCGTAGGGCATCTCGTTCTGGAAGAAGATGACCTCCCCACCCTGGCCGTTCCAGACCACGTTGTCCTTCAGGTAGTGCTCGACGGCCAGCCCGTAGGCCAGCACGTTGTTGCCGTTGACGACCAGGCCGGTCTGGGCCGGGTCGCAGGTGAAGCAGCCGTTGGCGCCGCCGCCCACCCCGTTCTGGTCGGGGGTGCCGGTCTGGCCGGCCCCATGGTCGGCCCGCCAGGCCCAGATGTCGTCCAGGATCACGTGCGAGCCGTCCACCACCAGGCTGTCAGTGGCCGACCCGGCCGTGGCCCCGCCGATGCGGAAGAACACGTCCTGCACCAGCGCCGGGTCGGACGCGCTACCCAGCTTGGTGGTCAGCGCGTTGCCCAGCTGGAGCAGGGACGGCGAGTTCTTCGGCCCGGCGTCCACGATCAGGCTGGACAGCTTGACCCCCTGCGGGTCCAGCACCTGCACGGCGGCGGTGCCGTTCTGCGGGACCAGGGTCGGGAA
>DASXJM010000300.1:0-2309 GCA_036497405.1 Streptosporangiaceae bacterium
CGGAGCCGGGTCTTGATCCACGGAGGCTTCTTCTCGATCGGGACCTGGCTGTTGCGGGCCTCGAGCCGCAGCATCCGCCGCCCCTCAGGTGCGACTACCACGACCCCAGCCTACGTTCCGCCCGCCAGTGCCTGGCCAGCCCCTCTGACACCCTTGTCATCCAGAGTCATCCGGTGGCTGAGATCATGGGCGGGCGAGGTCGAGCAGGGGGTGCAACAACGTGACGGAACTCTTCCCCGGGCCGAGCACGGCGATCTGCGTGCTGGGTGACGCGCACCTGGACGTGGTGGTGCAGTTGTCCGGGCCGGTGGCCGAGGAGACCGACACCCCGGCCCGGACCGTGGTCGGCGTGGGCGGGCAGGCGGCCAACGTGGCGGCCTGGATCGCCGGGCTCGGCGGCCAAGCCCGGCTCATCGCGGCCCAGGCCGGCGATCCGCCCGCCCGGCTGGTCGGCGACGAGCTGACCCGGCGGGGGGTCGACCTGCGGGGTCCGGTCCTGGACGGCCGGACCGGCGTGGTGGTCTCGCTGTCGGACGCGGGCCGGTCCCGGTCCATGCTCACCGACCGTGGCGTCGGGCCCGCGCTGAGCCGCGACGACCTGGACCCCCGCTGGCTGCACGGCTGCGGCTGGCTGCACCTGCCCGCCTATAGCCTGGTCTCGTCGCCGGTGCGCGGGGCGGCCCTGGCCGCGGCCGAGCGCCTGCCGCACCGCAGCCTGGACCTGTCGTCGACCGCGGCCGTCCAGGCCTACGGCGTCGCTGAGTTCCGCGACCTGGCCGCCCGGCTACGGCCGGACGTGGTCTTCGGCACCGAAGCCGAGACCGACCTGGTCGGGCCGATCCCCGGGGCTGTGACTGTGGTCAAGCTGGGTGCGCGGGGGGTCCGCACCGACGGCAAGGTTTATCCGGCGTGGCCGGCCGAGCCGGTCGACTCGACCGGTGCCGGGGACGCCTTCGCCGCCGGCTACCTGGTTGGCGGGATAGAGCTGGGACTGCAGGCCGCCGCGCGGGCGGTGTCCACAATGGGAGCCATGCCGTGAAGGGAGCCGTGCCGTGACCGTGTACATCCAGGTGTCGGAGGAGGTCGCCACCGCGCTGCGGGAGCACCGGCCGGTGGTCGCCCTGGAGACCACCCTGGTCTCGCACGGGTTCTCTGGTGGCCGGGGGCTGACCGTGGCGGTCGAATCGGAGCGCCGGGTCCGGGCCGCCGGGGCCGTCCCGGCCACGGCCGGGGTCCTGGACGGTGCCATCCACATCGGCCTGACCCCGGCCGAGCTGGAACGCTTCTCCGACGCTGGCCTGTCAGCCCGCAAGGTGGGAGCCCGTGACCTGGCCGCCTGCCTGGCCCAGGGGGCGATCGGCTCGCTGACCGTCGGCGGCACCATGGCCGTCTGCCGCCAGGTCGGCATCAAGTTCATGGGCACCGGGGGCATCGGCGGGGTGCATCGCGGCTTCGCCGAGACCCTCGACATCTCCAGCGACCTGCTCCAGCTGGCCCGGACCGAGGCGGTGGTGGTGTCGTCGGGCCCGAAGTCCCTGCTCGACGTGGTGGCCACCGGCGAGCTCCTGGAGACGCTGGGCATCCCGGTGCTGGGCTGGCAGACCGCGTCCCTGCCCCGGTTCTACACCGCCGCGGGTGGCCCGCCGGTGTCGGCCACGGTCCAGGACTCACCCGAGGTGGCCCGGATCTGCGCCGCCCACTGGCGGCTCAACCCGGGCGGCGGGATGCTGCTGGCCCGGCCCCCGATCGGCGGGATCGACATCGACCCGCTGATCGACGAGGCTGTCGAACGGGTCAGCCGCGAGCACCGCTCCGGCCAGGCCGTCACGCCGGCCATACTGGCCCTGCTGGACGAGCTCAGTGACGGCCGCAGCGTCGAGGTGAACCGGCGGCTGATCGAGGACAACGCCGGCCTGGCCGGTGAGGTCGCGGTGGCCTACACCCAGCTGGTGACCGCTTAGCCGATGGCTTTGCGCATCAGCCGACGGCTTTGGGCAGGATGCTGGCCAGCAGGGCGCCCATGTGACTGGCCCCGGCCCGCCCGGCCTCCAGCACCTCGCTGTGGCTGAGCGGCTCCCCGGTCAGCCCGGCGGCCAGGTTGGTGACCAGCGAGATGGCCAGCACCTCGGCGCCCAGGTGGCGGGCGGCGATGGTCTCCATCACCGTCGACATCCCGACCAGGTCCGCGCCCAGGGCCTGCAGCATGGCGATCTCGGCCGGGGTCTCGTAGTGCGGACCGGGCATGGCCGCGTAGACGCCCTCGCCCAGGGCCGGGTCGGCCTCCCGGGCCAGCCGCCGCAGCCGCGGCG
>DASXJM010000301.1:0-5210 GCA_036497405.1 Streptosporangiaceae bacterium
GCCCTCGGCGGCCAGCGCCTGCATCAGGTTCCGGATCCAGCGGATGCCCTCCGGGTCGAGCCCGTTGACCGGCTCGTCGAAGATCAGCACCTGGGGGTCGCCCAGCAGCGCCCCCGCGATGCCGAGCCGCTGGCTCATGCCCAGCGAGAAACCCTTCGACCGCTTCTTGGCCACCTCGGTCAGGCCGACCAGGCCCAGCACCTCGTCCACCCGGCGCTTGGGGATGTCGTTGGTCTGAGCCAGGCAGAGCAGGTGGTTGTAGGCGCTCCGGCCGCCGTGCACGGCCTTGGCTTCGAGCAGCGCCCCCATTTCGCGCATCGGGTAGTTCAGGCCGCGGTAGCGCTTGCCGTGCACCATGGCCTCGCCCGAGGTCGGGTTGTCCAGACCCAGGATCAGCCGCATGGTGGTGCTCTTGCCGGCGCCGTTCGGCCCGAGGAACCCGGTGACCTTGCCCGGCTCGACCGCGAACGTCAGATTGTCGACGGCGAGCTTGTCGCCGTATCTCTTGGTGAGGCCCCGTACCTCAATCATCAAGCTTCCTTTCATACCCCTGGGCGCACATTAGTTGTCTACGTTAGGCCGCGCGGATGACCGCGCGCAGTGCTGTCCATCCTCACCCTGGCATGACAGATGTCATGCCGGCATCGGCCCACGGGGTGATTCCGGTATGGACCGAACGGTTGATGCGACCTTACTGGCCCGGACGGGACGGATCGGGGTGGGCGCGCAGATGGACGCTGACCGTATAGCCGTCGCCGGTGTTGACCGCCTGGCGCGCCCCGGGCGCGCCGTGCACGCGGATCTGCCCCGGGAGCAGGGGCTTCAGGTCGGCTCCGGCGCTGCGTTCGGTCAGTTCACCGGCAACCACGGTCACCACGTCGCTGTCATCGTGGTCGATGGCGGCGGGGGGCAGGATCAACAGCCAGGCCTGATGGGCGCCGACGGTGGCGATGGGCACGCGGACCGCGTGCTCGGCGTCGAAGCGGACCAGGCTCCACCACAGGTCCGGCGGGCTGGTGATGGCCTTGAGCTCGCGGGTCAGGTCACCGATGGTGGGCCGGGCCGCCGGACCGGGTGACGTAATAACCAGGTGGGGCCGCTCCATGAGCTGGGCGATCTCCGGAGCCACGGAAACATCGGGGTTCACAGACGGGTCCTTCGTGAAAGGTGTCATCGGGGCGCGGCCCGATGGGCTCAGCGCGGCGAAAGGTCAGCGTGGCGCGAACAGCGTCAGCGACAACAACACGAAGGACAACAACCAGCGGCAGCCAGAACCGTGCGCACTGCGCGGCCACGGGTCGGCGTACGGCGGTCGTCCATGGCGTATAGGACAGCGCATCGCGGGGCCCGTGTCAAACCAGTCGTCACAATCGGTACCCAGCCGCGAGCGCGGTCACGCGGGCTTGCGGGCGGTGCCGAGCAGGAGGTCGGGCAGGCGGTGGCTGGTGCTGTAGATAAATCGGTCAGATCTTGGACAGTGCGTTCTCGACAGCGTCTCGGGTGACGTCGTCGCGGGACCAGGCGGCGGCGCAGAGGGCGCGCAGGGCGTCGATGCGGCGGCCGTCGCCGTCCAGGCTGAGCTGCTGGCCGTCCCAGCGGGCGGTCCAGCCGCCGCAGCCGAAGTCATCGCCGTCGGCGCTGACCGCGGGGTGGGGCTCGACCAGGCCGGACAGGTCGTCGGCGATGAAGGTCGGCCGCTGGTGCGGCGGGGCCAGCACGGCGTCGGCGGCGTCGGTCACGCCGGTCAGCACCAGCAGGCTGTCGGCGCCGACGCGGTAGGCGGCCTCGATGTCGGTGTCCAGCCGGTCCCCCACCACCAGCGGGTGCTTGGCCCCGGTCCGGATCACCGACTCGTGGTGCAGCGGCGGCTCAGGCTTGCCCGCGATGACCGGGGTCTGCTTGGTCGCGGCCTTGATCACTTCCAGCAGCGAGCCGTTGCCGGGCGCGATCCCCTGGGCGTTGGGGATGGTCAGGTCGGCGTTGGTGCCGACGAACAGGGCTCCCGCCCGCACGGCCAGGCCACCTTGGGCCAGCGCCGAGTAGTCGACCTGGGGGGCGAAGCCTTCGACCACCGCGGCGGGCTGGGCGGCCGCGGTGGACACCGGGCGCAGGCCCCGTTCGCGCAGCGCGACCCGGAGCCCCATGCCGCCGATGACCAGCACCGGCGCGCCCGCGGGTAGCCGTTCGGCCAGCAGCCGGGCCGCGGCCTGGGCCGAGGTCACCACGTCGGAGGGCTGGGCGGGCATTCCCATCCCGGTCAGGATCTGGGCCACGGCCGCGGGCGTACGGGAGGCGTTGTTGGTCACGTAGGCCAGTCGCATGCCCTGGCCCTCTGCTTCCTTCAGGGCTTCGCGAGCGCCGGGCACGGCCTTGCCGCCGATGTAGACCACGCCGTCCAGGTCAAGCAGGGCCACGTCGTAGCCGCGGCAGAGGGGCTCCTCGCTGGCCCGCGGAGCCGGAGCCGACGGCTCGGTGGTCTGGTCGCTCAATCGTCCTCCCGGGGCCGGGCCGGACCCCGCTGGCCCGTCCGGGAGTGCAGCGTAGCGCGCACCTGGTGCAGGGCGTCGGTGTAGTGCTTCTGGTCCGGCCGCATGGCCGCGGCCAAGGCCAGGTACTCGGCGGCCGAGGCCGGATCGCCGGAGCGGGCCAGCGACAGTCCCAGCCCGAAGTGGGCGTAGTCGTCGGCCGGGCTGGCCTCGACGATCAGCCGGAAGTTGTCGGCCGCCTCGCTGTACCGGCGGGCGTCGAACTGGGCCCGGGCCAGGGCTTCACGCACGCTGCGGGAGCTGGGCTCGACCGTGGCGGCGCGCTCGAGGATCTGGGCCGCGGCCGCCGGGCTGCCCCGGCTGAGCAGCTCCAGACCGCGCTGATACCAGGCGAGCGGGTCACCCTCCGGACCGGCGGAGTCGGGCCCCTCCCCACCAGGTCGGGAATCTCGATAACCGTTAGGTCCTTCTGACATATGTGCAGACCCTTCCGTCCGACCCTCAGCCAGCGCGCTCATCCGGCCTCACCCTGGCGCCGTTCCGTGCGGTCCGCTACGACCCCGACCGGGTCCGCGGCCTCGCCGATGTCACCTCCCCACCGTATGACGTCATCGGACCCGGCATCGTGGAGCGCCTGCTAGCAGCCGAACCCCACAACATCGTCCGTGTGATCCTGCCCGGCGCCGGCTCCCCGCAACCACCACGGGGTCCCGAGGCCAGCCAGCTGGCCGCCGGGCTGCTGCGGGACTGGCTCGGCACCGGCGTGCTCCGCCCGGATCCCCGGCCCGCGCTGTACGTCTACGAGCAGGCGCGGCCGGTGGCGGGCGGCCAGGACTGGGACGTGGTGCAGCGGGGGCTGATCGGGGCCCTGGGGCTGGTGCCGCCGGGGTCGCCGAGCGTGCTGCCGCACGAGGACGTGATGGCGGGCCCGGTCGAAGGCCGCCGGGAGCTGATGGCCACCACCCAGGCC
Organism: Streptosporangiaceae bacterium; assembly: GCA_036497405.1. GTDB lineage: Bacteria > Actinomycetota > Actinomycetes > Streptosporangiales > Streptosporangiaceae > Bog-532. The sequence continues at coordinate 3,457 of DASXJM010000301.1, forward strand.
AACCTGGAGCCGATCTTCCTGCTCTACAACGAGGACGTGGCCGACGCCCACCGCGGCCCGGGCACGGCCACCGGGCTGGTCGACGAGGTGGCCGCGGCCCGGCCGCCTCTGGCCTGCGCGGTCACCGGGGACGGGACCCGGCACCGGCTGTGGGCGCTGACCGACCCGGCCGAGCAGGCCGCGGTAGCCGCCGACCTGGCCCATCGCACCGCGCTGATCGCCGACGGGCACCACCGCTACGCCGCCTACCTGAAGCTGCAGGAGCAGGAGCGCGCGGCCGGGCACGGCCCGGGCCCGTGGGATTACGGGCTGGCGTTCCTGGTCGACGCGGCGGCCTACCCGCCCCAGATCGGCGCCATCCACCGGGTGATCCCCGGGCTGGCCCCGGCCCGGGCCGCGGAGATGGCCAAGGGCGCGATGTGCGTCCAGACGCTGGACGGCGACCTGGACGGCGCGGTGGCGGCGCTGGCCGAGGCCGGGCGGCACGGGCCGGCCTTCCTGGTCACCAACGGGGACGAGCAGTACCTGCTGACCGAGCCGGCCCCGGAGCGGGTGGCCGAGGTGATGCCCGCCGGCCACTCCGCCCGCTGGCGGGGCCTGGACGCGTCGGTGCTGCGCGAGTTGCTGATCCGGTCGGTGTGGGGACTGGCCGACGCCGACCCGGACGTGCTGGTCATCCACGGCGAGCCGGCCGCCGCGGTCGAGGCGGCCCAGGCGGCGGGCGGCACCGCGGTGGTGGGCAACCCGGTGCGGGCCGCCGACGTGCGGGCGGTGGCCGAGCATGGCGAGCGGATGCCACGCAAGTCCACGTCGTTCGGGCCCAAGCCGCGGACCGGGCTGGTCCTGCGACAATGGGCCGATGAGCGCTGACGCCACGGCCGGCGTCACCCCGCTGGGTGATGACGTCTTCCAGATCGACACCAAGATGGCCGGCTACCACGGCATCACCGCCGGGTACCTGATCCGCTCGGACCGGCCCTGCCTGGTGGAGACGGGCACCGCGCCGTCGGCGCCGGTGGTGCGGGACGCGCTGGCGGCCCTCGGGGTCGGCCCGCAGGACCTGTCCACCGTGGTCGTCACGCACATCCACCTCGACCACGCGGGCGGGGTCGGGGACATCGCCGGGATGTTCCCGGCCGCGCGGGTGGTCGTGCACACCAAAGGCGCCCGGCACCTGGCCGACCCGTCCCGGCTCATGGCCAGCGCCCGGATGGTCTACGGGGACGATCTGGACTGGCTGTTCGGCACACTGGCGCCGACCCCGGCCGAGCGGATCGAGGCCGTGGAAGATACCGGGACGGTGGATCTGGGCGGCGGGCGGCGGCTGGACAGCCACTACTCCCCCGGGCACGCCAAGCACCACGTGGGCCTGCTCGACTCGGTCAGCGGCGACCTGTACGTGGGCGACGCGGCCGGGATGTACCTGCCCGAGACCGGTGACCTGCGGGCGGGCACACCGCCGCCGGACTTCGACCTGGACACCGCGCTCAACTCGGTGGCGTTGTTCGGCGCGCTGCGGCCCGAGCGGCTGCTGTTCAGCCACTACGGCCCGGTCGCTGAGGTCCAGGAGACGCTGGAGCGGTCGGCCGAAGAGATCAAGGTCTGGGTGGACGAGACCCGCAAGGCGCACCGGGAGGGCATGGACCTGGACCACGCGGTGGCCCTGGTCCACGAGCGGACCAGGGAGCGATACGCGGGCCTGCGGCCCGGCGGGGACGAATACGCGGGCGAAAAGCTGATGCGGCTGGCCAACA
>DASXJM010000302.1:0-6531 GCA_036497405.1 Streptosporangiaceae bacterium
CTGGCGGTCCGGATCCGGGACGAGCACGGCGTGGAGATCGAGGAGCTGGACCTGGGCGGCGGCTTCGGCATCGCCTACACCGACGAGGACGAGGCGCCCGAGGTCAAGCTGCTGGCCCACAGCATCCGGGACATCGTCGACCGGCAGTGCCAGGCGGCCGGGCTGCCCCGGCCCCGGCTCACGGTCGAGCCGGGGCGCGGCATCGCCGGGCCGGGCACGATTACGATCTATGAGGTCGGGACGATCAAGGACGTGGACGGCCTGCGGACCTACGTCAGCGTGGACGGGGGCATGAGCGACAACATCCGCACCGCGCTGTACGACGCCAGCTACACCTGCGCGCTGGCCTCGCGGACCTCGGACGCCCCGGCCATGCTGTCCCGGGTGGTGGGCAAGCACTGCGAAAGCGGTGACATCGTGGTCCGGCACGCCTACCTGCCGTCCGACCTGGCGCCCGGCGACCTGATCGCGGTGGCCGCCACCGGCGCCTACTGCCGGTCGATCTCGAGCAACTACAACCATGTGCCCCGGCCCGCCACGGTCGCGGTGCGCGACGGCGAGGCCCGGGTCATTGTCCGCCGCGAGACCCTGGACGATCTGCTGCGGCTGGACGTGGGATAGGCGAAGTGACAGACACAGAACCCAAGACCCTGAAGATCGCGCTGCTGGGCTGCGGCTCGGTCGGCTCCCAGGTGGCCCGGCTGCTCCGCGAGCAGGCCGATGACCTGGCCGTGCGGACCGGGGCCCGGCTGGAACTGGCGGGCATCGCGGTCCGGCGCCCGCAGCACCGGCGGGACGCGGCCATCGACCGGTCCCTGCTCACCGCGGACGCCATGGAGCTGGCCACCCGGCCCGGCATCGACATCGTGGTCGAGGTGATCGGCGGCATCGAGCCGGCCCGGTCGCTGCTGCTGGCCGCGATGAAGGCCGGCAAGTCGGTGGTCACCGCGAACAAGGCCCTGCTGGCCGAGGACGGGGCCGTGGTCCACGGCGCGGCCCGCGAGTACGGCACCGACCTGTACTACGAGGCGGCCGTGGCCGGGGCGATCCCACTGCTGCGCCCGCTGCGCGAGTCGCTGGCCGGAGACCGGGTCCGGCGCGTGCTCGGCATCGTCAACGGCACCACCAACTACATCCTGGACCGGATGGACACCTCCGGGGCCGGCTTCGCCGAGGCCCTGGAGGAGGCCCAGTCCCTGGGTTACGCCGAGGCCGACCCGACCGCCGACGTGGAGGGGTTCGACGCCGCGGCCAAGGCCGCGATCCTGGCCGGCCTGGCCTTCCACACCGCGGTCACCGCGGCCGACGTGCACCGCGAGGGCATCACCGCCGTCACCACCGCCGACATGGCCAGCGCCCGGGCCCTGGGCTGCGTGGTCAAGCTGCTGGCCATCTGCGACCGGTCCCCGGACGGGGTCTCGGTCCGCGTGCACCCGGCCATGATCCCGCGCTCGCACCCGCTGGCCGCGGTGGGCGGGGCCTACAACGCGGTGTTCGTCGAGGCCGAGTCGGCCGGCCGGCTGATGTTCTACGGTGCGGGCGCGGGCGGCACGCCCACCGCCAGCGCGGTCCTGGGCGACCTGGTCGCGGTGGCCCGGAACACGCTGGCCGGCACGCGCGGGCCCGACGCCACCACCTACGCGGGCCTGCCGGTCATGCCGATGGGGCAGACCCTGACCCGCTATCACGTGTCGATCGACGTGGCCGACCGGCCCGGTGTGCTGGCCCGGGTGGCCGACGCCTTCGCCCGGCACGACGTGTCGATCCGCGCCGCCCGCCAGGAGGCCCGCGGCGACGACGCCCAGCTGATCATCGTGTCCCACCAGGCCCGGGACGCGGCGCTGGCCGCCACCGTCAGCGAACTGGAATCTCTCGACGCCGTCCGCGCTGTGGCCAGCGTGATGCGGGTCGAAGGTGAGGAGGGGTCACCATGACCGAACCCACGGTCCAGGCGCCAGCGCCCAATCTCGGCAGCCCCACCGGCCGGGCCTGGCGCGGCGTGGTCGCCGAGTACCGGGACCGGCTCCCGGTCGACGAGGCCACCCCGGTGGTCACCCTGTTCGAGGGGGGTACGCCGCTGCTGCCCGCGCCGGTGCTGTCCGCCCGGACCGGCTGCGACGTCTACCTCAAGGTCGAGGGGCTGAACCCGACCGGCTCGTTCAAGGACCGCGGCATGACCGTGGCCATCAGCGCGGCCGCGGGCCGCGGGGCCCAGGCGGTGATCTGCGCCTCCACCGGCAACACCAGCGCCAGCGCGGCCGCCTACGCGTCCCGGGCCGGCATGACCTGCGCCGTGCTGGTCCCGCAGGGCAAGATCGCCATCGGCAAGCTGGCCCAGGCCCTGGTCCACGGGGCCCGGCTGCTCCAGGTCAGCGGGAGCTTCGACGACTGCCTGGAGGTCGCCCGCAAGCTGTCCGCCGAGTACCCGGTGGCCCTGGTCAACTCGGTCAACCCGGACCGGATCCAGGGCCAGAAGACAGCCGCGTTCGAGATCGTGGACGCGCTCGGCGATGCGCCCGACGTGCACTGCCTGCCGGTCGGCAACGCCGGCAACATCACCGCCTACTGGATGGGCTACCAGGAGTACCTCAAGGACGGCCGGTCCACCCAGGCCCCGCGGATGTTCGGCTTCCAGGCCAGCGGGGCGGCGCCGATCGTGACCGGCGAGCCGGTCCGGCAGCCGCAGACCATCGCCACCGCGATCCGGATCGGCAACCCGGCCTCGTGGCGGCAGGCCGAGCAGGCCCGGGACGAGTCCGGCGGCCTGATCCACTCGGTCACCGACCGGGAGATCCTGGCCGCCTACCGGATCCTGGCCCGGGACGAGGCGGTGTTCGGCGAGCTGGCCTCCTCGGCCAGCGTGGCCGGCCTGCTCCGCTCGCGCGAGGCCGGCCTGATCCCGGCCGGGTCCCGGGTGGTCTGCACGATCACCGGCAACGGCCTGAAGGACCCGGACTGGGCCCTGTCCGGGGCCCCGTCGCCCGCCACCATCTCCGCCGACTCCGGCGCGGCCGCCGCCGCCCTCGGGCTCGCGTGACCAGCTCTCGCGTGACCAGCTGATGACGGCCCGGGGGGTACGGGTCCGGGTCCCGGCGACCAGCGCCAACCTCGGTCCCGGGTTCGACAGCCTCGGCCTGGCCCTGTCCCGGCACGACGTGGTCGAGGCCTGGGTCACGGACTCCGGCCTGTCCATCGAGGTCGCGGGGGAGGGGGCCGATACCGCCAACGCGGGCGAAGCCCATCTGGTCGTGAAAGCCATGCGCCAGACCTTCGAAATAATCAATGGACGGCAACCACCCGGTCTGGCCCTGCGTTGCGCGAACCGCATCCCGCATGCGCGCGGTCTGGGCTCGTCCGCGGCCGCCATCGTGTCCGGGGTGCTGGCCGCGCGGGCCCTGGCCGACGACGGTCCGCAGCGGCTGCCGGACGAGGCCGTGCTCCGGCTGGCCGCCGAGCTGGAGGGCCACCCCGACAACGTGGCCGCCTGCCTGCTGGGCGGGCTGACCGTGGCCTGGACCGGGGCCGATGGGCCACGCGCGGTCCGGCTGTCACCCCGGCGCGCTATCGTGCCCGCCGTGATCATTGCTCCGGAGCCGCTGTCGACCAGGACCGCGCGCGGCGTGCTCCCGGACCAGGTGCCGCACGCGGACGCCGCCACCAACGCGGGCCGCAGCGCGCTCCTGATCGCCGCCCTTACGAGTGACACCGCGAGTGAAACTACCAGCGGCACCGCCAGCGATCCTGGCCCGCTGCTGGACGCCACCGAAGACCGGCTGCACCAGCCCTACCGGGCCGGGGTGATGCCGGAGACCACGACTCTGATCCGGCGGTTGCGCGAGGCCGGGATACCCGCCGTGGTCTCCGGGGCCGGACCATCGGTGCTCGCGTTCCTGGTCCGGCCCGAAGCCGCCGATGCTCCCAGCTCAGCCCGCTTGGACGTGCTGGATTCAACGGTGCGCGATATGGGTATTGGCTGGGACATAAGCGCTCTTGACGTTGACCGGCGAGGCGCTAGCATCCAACTCGTAACGCCGGATCAAGAAGGCGGCCCAGTTCCAGCAGGCGGCACACCGCCGTGACCACGCCTGCGAACATCCGCCTCCGGCCACAAGTGTTCAGGGCGTGCGGGTGCTGTGCAATCACGTGCGTACTGGTTTTCTGACTCCGCGACACACGGACAGCAGTGAGGGAATGCGGTGGGCTCTCGGGGTGTTAGGCTTGGTGTTGCACCAGGTGCCCCATTGTGGGACAGGTGCTCACCAGCCATTTGTGACCCGGTCGGCAGCATGGCCAGGGTCAGGCAGTGGCCCCCCGGTTTTGCGTCAGCAGATTGTGTCCGCTCAAGCCCGATCACGGGTGGCAGCGGGTTGGCAGCTTGCTCGATCCGGCTGCGGACGCATGGCACATCTCATGGAGGAAGATCCCATCCCAGCGCCAGGGCAATGACGCATATCAGCGAACAGCGAATCTACGGCTGGGCCTCGCTGGATGGCGGCGCCCGGCCGATCGGCCGCAGTGCCGGTCGAGGATCGTCACGGAAGGACCATTAGTGAGCGACACCACCGAATTCCCCGCTGGCGCAGGGGTTGCGCCTGGGGAAACCCCCCTCGGTCGTCCGGCGTCCTCGGGGAACGCCGAGCCCGAGGGTTCCCCCGCCGGCTCCACCGCCGCGGCCAAGAGCCGCCGCCGGCAGGGGACAGGTCTTTCCTCGCTGCTCCTGCCCGAGCTGCAGCAGGTTGCGCAGCAGATGGGCATTCCCGGCACCGGGCGGATGCGTAAGAGCCAGCTGATCGCGGCGATCCAGGAGAAGCAGGGCGGGGCCGTGAAGCCGGCCGCCAGCACCTCGCGCTCCGCCGCCAGCGCTGGCCCCGAAGTCTCAGCCCCGCGCGCCGCGTCTGCGGGAGTCGACGCGGCCCGCCCGCTCAAGCAGGACGCCATGGAGCCGAAGACCGCGACGGAGACCGCTCCCCGCAGCAGCCGGGGCAGCCGCAATGGCGCGCAGCGTTCCGGCCGCACGGACGCGACCCAGCAGCTCAGCTTCGACCAGTCCGCGGGTGACCAGTCCCCGCAGAGCGCCCCGGGCGGCCAGAACGGCCAGCCCGCGCAGGCCGCGGCGGCCCAGGTGGCCCCGGCCCAGGCCGGTCAGTCCACGCCGGACTCCGGCGACAGCGCCCGCGGCGACAGCCAGCCGGGTGACGCGCCCCGGGAGCGACGCCGCCGCAACAACAGCCGCGACGGGCAGCAGTCCCGCAACCGTGACGGCAACGGCCGTGACGGTGGTGCCCGCGACAGCAACCGCGGTGACAGCAACCGCAGCGAGAGCAGCAACCGGGATGGCGGCAACCGGGACGGTGGCCGTGATGGTGGCCGCGACCGTGACGGTGGCCGTGATGGCGGCCGGGACCGCGATGGTGCCCGGGACCGCGACGGCGGCCGGGACCGCGATGGCGGCCGGGACCGCGACGGTGGCCGGGACCGGACCCGCGAGCCGCAGGCCGCGGCCGGCGGCGACGACGGCTACGACGATGTTGACGGTAACGGCCGGCGCCGCAGCCGCGACCGGTTCCGCAACCGCAACCGGCGCCGCGAGCGCGGTCAGGGTGGCGAGTCCGAGCCCACCATCAGCGAAGACGATGTGCTGATCCCGATCGCCGGCATCCTCGACGTGCTGGACAACTACGCCTTCGTCCGCACCACCGGCTACCTGCCCGGACCGAACGACGTCTACGTCTCGCTGTCCCAGGTCCGCCGGTACGGCCTGCGCAAGGGCGACGTGATCGAAGGCGCGGTGCGCCAGCCCCGTGACGGCGAGCGCCGGGAGAAGTTCAACGCCCTGGTCCGCCTGGACAAGGTCAACGGCCTCGACCCCGAGGAGTCCAAGTCCCGGGTCGAGTTCAACAAGCTGGTCCCGCTGTACCCGCAGGACCGGCTCCGCCTGGAGACCGAGCCCGGCATCATGACCACCCGGATCATCGACCTGATCTGCCCGATCGGCAAGGGCCAGCGTGGCCTGATCGTCTCGCCGCCCAAGGCTGGTAAGACGATGATCCTGCAGTCCATCGCCAACGCGATCACCAAGAACAACCCCGAGTGCCACCTCATGGTCGTCCTCGTCGACGAGCGTCCTGAGGAAGTCACCGACATGCAGCGCACGGTCAAGGGGGAGGTCATCCACTCCACCTTCGACCACCCGGCCGACGACCACACCACGGTCGCCGAGCTGGCCATCGAGCGGGCCAAGCGCCTGGTCGAGATGGGCCACGACGTGGTCGTGCTGCTGGACTCGATCACCCGGCTGGGCCGGGCCTACAACCAGGCCGCCCCGGCGTCCGGCCGCATCCTGTCCGGTGGTGTGGACTCCACCGCGCTGTACCCGCCCAAGCGGTTCTTCGGCGCGGCCCGCAACATCGAGAACGGCGGCTCGCTGACCATCCTGGCCACGGCGCTGATCGAGACCGGCTCCCGGATGGACGAGGTCATCTTCGAGGAGTTCAAGGGCACCGGCAACATGGAGCTCCGGCTCCGCCGCGA
>DASXJM010000303.1:0-1578 GCA_036497405.1 Streptosporangiaceae bacterium
GTCGGTGACGGCGGGGGCGATCGGGCCGCCGGTCAGCAGGGCCCGGTAGAACAGCGGGCCCAGCAGCGCGTCCAGGGCCCGGTCCAGGTCCAGGTGGCCGGCCAGCTCGCCCGAGGTCACCCCGCGGGCCAGCATGGCCCGTTCGGCCTCCCGCCGCGGATCGAGGTAGCGGGTGTGGAAGACCCGGGCCATCTCCGCGTCGTGCTGGGCCTCCCCGATCAGGGCCAGCAGCACCTTCCCGGCCGGGTCTTCGCTGAGGAACCGGGCCAGGGTGCGCAGGTACTGCCGGGTGTCCTCGACGGCCGAACCGGTGTCGGGGACGGCCAGGTTCTCCTGGGTGTCGTCGATCAGCGTGTCCAGCAGCACGTCGACCTTGGACGGCCACCAGCGGTAGATGGTCTGCTTGGCCACCCCGGCCCGGGCCGCGATCCCCTCGATGGTGAGCCCGGCGAAGCCGCGTTCGGCCAGCAGGTCGTCGGCGGCGTGCAGCACGGCCAGCCGGGCCTGCTCGTTCCGGCGCTGCGGCGCGCGGCCCTTGCCGGAGCCGCCGGAGCCGCCGGAGCCGCCGGAGCTGGCGGGCGGATCGCCCTGAGGTGCGGACATGACCGGTTCATGCTAACGCCCAGTACCCTCGGGCTCATGGAACTGCACGTCGGCTGCGCGATGTGGCAGTACCCACCCTGGTCGGGCCGCTACCTGCCGTCCGGGCTGGGCCCGCGAGACCGGCTCCGCGCCTACGCGACCTGGTGCAACGCGGTCGAGGGCAACACCACCTTCTACGCCACCCCGACCCTGGACACGGTCCGGTCCTGGGCCGCTCAGACCGGGCCTGACTTCCGGCTCGTGCTCAAACTGCCCCGGGCCGTCACCCACGAACAGCACCTCGATGGCGACGTGGCCGGCCCGATGCGCGCTTTCCTGGCCGCCATCGAGCCCCTCGGCCCGCGCGCCCACACGCTGTGGATCCAGCTCCCGCCGTCGTTCGCCCCGGGCGACCTGGGCGCCCTGGCCGGCTTCATGCGCCGGCTGCCGGGCCAGTACCGGTACGCGGTCGAGGTCCGGCACCGGGCCTTCTTCGCCGACCCCCGCTGGGAGAAGGAGCTGGAAGGGTTCCTGGACAACTTCGACGCCGAGTGGGTGCCGTTCGACACCACCGTGCTGTTCGAGCGGCCGCCCGTGACCGAAGCGGAGCGGGGGGCCTGGGTCCACAAGCCGCGGGTGCCCCGCCGGACCCGGGCCCTGACCGACCGGCCCATCGTCCGCTACCTGGGCCGGGACGACCCGGACGAGACCGTGGCCGGCTGGCAGCCCTGGCTTGAAGTTGTTTGTGGGTGGCTGGGGGAGGGACGCTCGCCGACGGTGTTCATTCACACGCCGGACAACGTGCAGGCGCCGGAGCTGGCCCGCCGGTTCCACGCCGAGGTGCGAGCCCGGATGCCTGGTCTCGACCCGCTCCCGGAACCGGTCGCGGCGGCCCCGGACACCCTCTTCTGATCAAGGGGTCGACGTGACCAGGATCAGCGAGCCGTCGAAGCTGGGCTGGCTCCGCAGCTGACCGTGGCGGCGGTCCCAGGTCCC
>DASXJM010000304.1:0-3105 GCA_036497405.1 Streptosporangiaceae bacterium
CCGGCCGAGAATGACCCGGCCGACACCAGCCACCTGAACTGACGAACTAACCTGGGGGTATGGCCCCTGCGCTCGACCGGGGAGACGATGACTCTCCGGAATATCCCGCACGGACCCCGGCTCAGCGGTACGCGGCGTTCCGGGACCGCCAGGCCCATCCGGAGCTGGCCAGCTTTCGCGCGTTGTACGACTTCGAGTTCGACGACTTCCAGCTTCAGGCCTGCACCGCGCTGAACAGTGGCGACGGGGTTCTCGTGGCCGCCCCCACCGGGTCCGGCAAGACCGTGGTCGGCGAGTTCGCCGTGCACCTGGCCCTGGAACGGGGCCTCAAGTGCTTCTACACCACGCCGATCAAGGCGCTGTCGAACCAGAAGTACGCCGACCTGGTCCGCCGCTACGACAGCAAAACCGTGGGCCTGCTCACCGGCGACAACAGCGTCAACGGTGAGGCGCCGATCGTGGTCATGACCACCGAGGTGCTGCGCAACATGCTGTACGCCGAGTCGCCCACGCTGTCCGGGCTCGGCTTCGTGGTGCTGGACGAGGTGCACTACCTGGCCGACCGGTCCCGCGGCGCGGTGTGGGAAGAGGTCATCATCCACCTGCCCCAGTCCGTGGCCGTGGCGGCCCTGTCGGCCACGGTCAGCAACGCCGAAGAGTTCGGCGACTGGCTGGACAGTGTCCGCGACGGGGTCACGGTCATCGTCGACGAACTGCGCCCGGTCCCGCTGTGGCAGCACATGATGGTCGGCACCCGGCTCTACGACCTGTTCACCGACCCGGCCGGGACCCGGGTCAACCCGGACCTGGTCCGGATGGCCCAGCGGGACCGGTGGGCCCAGCCGCAGGCCGCGGTGACCGGCAGCAGCCGGCCCGGCCGCGGTGGCCGCCGGGTCCATCCCGGCCGCCGCAACGCGGCCATGGCCGGCCGGGCCGGCGGCCCGCGGACCGTGCGGGCCCGGCCGCCCTACCGGCCCGACGTGGTCGCCCGGCTGGACGCGTCCGGGCTGCTGCCGGCGATCGAGTTCATCTTCAGCCGGGCCGGCTGCGACGCCGCCGTGCAGCAATGCCTGGCGGCCGGGCTGCGGCTGACCCAGCCCGACGAGATCGGCACCGTCACCGAGTTCGTCGAGCAGCGCACCAGGGACATTCCCGACGAGGACCTGGCCGTGCTGGGGTACGGCGAATTCCTGACCGGGCTGCAGCGCGGCATCGCCGCCCACCACGCGGGCATGCTGCCCACGTTCAAGGAGATCGTCGAGGAGCTGTTCTCGGCGGGCCTGGTCCGGGTGGTGTTCGCCACCGAGACCCTGGCCCTCGGCATCAACATGCCGGCCCGGTCCGTGGTCATCGAGAAGCTCGACAAGTGGAATGGCGAGACCCACGCCGAGCTGACCCCGGGGGAGTACACCCAGCTCACCGGCCGGGCTGGGCGGCGCGGCATCGACGTCGAAGGCCACGCGGTGGTGCTGTGGCAGCCCGGCATCGACCCCGAGGCCGTGGGCGGGCTGGCCGGCACCCGGACCTACCCGCTGAACTCCAGCTTCCGCCCCTCCTACAACATGGCGGTCAACCTGACCGGCCGGGTCGGCCGGGCCGAGGCGGCCACCTTGCTGGAGTCGTCCTTCGCCCAGTTCCAGGCCGACCGGGGCGTGGTCGGCCTGGCCCGCCAGGTCCGTCGCAACACCGAGCTAATGGCCGAGCTGACCGAGAAGATGGCTTGCGACCAGGGCGACTTCGCCCAGTACGCCGACCTGCGGCGGCAGCTGTCCGACCTGGAGACCGACCAGTCCCGCCGCAAGGCCGCCGCCCGCCGGGTCGAGGCGGCCCGATCCCTGGAGACGCTGCGGCGGGGCGACATCATCCGGGTCCCGGGTGGCCGCCGGGCCGGGATGGCGGTGGTGCTGGAGACCGTCCCGCAGGGGCAGAGCGGCGGGTCGCGTGGGCGCGGACCCAACTTGGCCCCGGCCACCGGCGGGGCTGGCGGGGACCGGTCCCGGATGGCGGCCATGGCCGGGCAGGGCCCGCTCGTGCTCACCGCCAACCGGCAGGTCAAACGGCTTTCGGTGGCCGACTTCCCGGTCCCGGTCGAGGCCGTCGACCGGATCAAGATCCCGGGGTCGTTCAGCGTCCGGTCGCCGCAGCACCGCCGCGATCTGGCCGCCTCCATGCGCAACCGGCTGGCGGGCCGGGAGATCGAGGGTCCGCGCCGGGCCGCCGACTGGGACGATGACCGGCCCGGGGCGGCCACCGGTCAGCAGGAGATCGCCAGCCTGCGGCGACGGCTGCGCCAGCACCCCAGTCACGGCTGCCCGGACCGGGACGAGCACGCTCGCTACGCCGAGCGGTACCAGCGGCTGAAGCGGGAGACCGAGGCGCTGGAGCGGAAGGTGGCCAGCCGTTCGCACGTCATCGCCCGCACCTTCGACCGGGTCTGCGCGGTGCTGGAGAGCCTGGGCTACCTGACCGGGGACACCGTCACCGCCGAAGGCCGCATGCTGGGCGGCCTGTACAGCGAGCTGGATCTGCTCGCCGCCGAATGCCTGCGCCGCGGGTACTGGGACGGGCTGGACACCCAGGAACTGGCCGCGTGCGTGTCGGCGCTGTCGTTCGAGTCCCGGCAGAACGATGACGGGGCCCGGCCCCGGCTACCGTCCTCCACAGTGCGGGACGTGCTCAGCCGGATGGTCCGCACCTGGGGCCAGCTGGACGAGCTGGAAAAGGACAACCATGTCTCGTTCCTGCGCGAGCCCGACCTGGGCTTCGCCTTCGCGGCTTTTCAGTGGGCGGGCGGGGCCCGGCTGGAAGATGTGCTGTCCGACACCGACCTGACCCCGGGCGACTTCGTGCGGTCCGTCAAGCAGCTCATCGACCTGCTGGATCAGATCGCGGCCGCGCCTCGCTCCGGCCGGGCCAGCGAAACGGTGGCCGAGACGGCCCGGGTCGCCATCGACGCGATCCGCCGCGGCGTCGTGGCCTACACCACCGTCACCGACTGACGGCATGCGCGAGCCGCCACCGCGGCCCCCACCCATCAGCCATACCTATGGATAGCTGACGATCTTGGCATTAGTGCTATGGGTGGGACCCGGGTATCCAGAAGGT
>DASXJM010000305.1:0-4735 GCA_036497405.1 Streptosporangiaceae bacterium
GATCTGGTGCCCAAGGTCAGGCTCGAAGTCCTGTGCGACGACGAGGACGCCGACGATCTGATCGGGGTCATCGTCAAGGCCGCGCAGACCGGGCGCATCGGCGACGGCAAGGTCTGGTCGACCCCGGTCGACTCGGTGGTCAGGGTCCGCACCGGAGAACGCGGCCCCGACGCCATCTAGCCCCGGCCGAGACCGGAACCGAGACCGGAGCCAAAACCGGGACCGAGACGGGGGACGGGGAGCTGAGTGGCCGTGATGACATCGTTCGCCGCCGACCGGGCCCGCCGGTCCACCGAAACCGATCGCTGGCTGGCGGGCCTGCTCGGCGCCGAACCAGGGGTCGCCCTGGTGGCCGTGGGGGGATACGGCCGCCGGGAACTACTGCCCGGCAGTGACCTGGACGTGCTGCTGCTGCACGCCGGGCGGGAGGGGATCGCCTCGATCGCGGACCGGATCTGGTACCCGGTTTGGGATTCCGGCGCCCGGCTGGACCACGCGGTCCGGACCGTGCCCCAGGCCCGCCGGGTGGCCCGGGCCGACCTCAAGGTCGCGCTCGGGCTGCTCAACTCCCGGCACGTGGCCGGGGACCCCAGCCTGACCATGCAGCTGCGCGAGGGCGCCCTGGAGGACTGGCGGGCCGGGGCCCGGACCCGGCTGGCCGAGCTGCGTGAACTGCACAACGAGCGGACCCGTCTGTTCGGCGAACTGGCCTTCCTGCTCGAACCCGACCTGAAGGAAGCCCGCGGCGGCCTGCGCGACGTGCACGCCATCCAGGCCATCGCCGCCGCGTGGGTCGCGTCGGCGCCGGGGCCGCGGGCCCGGGCCGCCTATGAGTCGATCCTGGACGCGCGGCACATCCTGCACGAGATCACCGGACGGTCCTCGGACCGGCTGGTCCAGGAGGAGCACGACGAGGTGGCCCGGGCCGCCGGGCTGCTCGACGGGGACGCACTGCTGCGCGAACTGGCCGGGGCGGGCCGGACCGTGGCCTACGCCGTCGACCACGCGTTCCGGCAGGCCGAACGGGCCTCCGGCCGGCGGTTGCGCCGCCGCAAGCTGGAACGCAGGCCGCTGGCCGACGGTGTCGTCGAACAAGACGGGGAAGTCGTCCTGGCCCGCGCGGCCGACCCGGTCTCGGACCCGGTCCTGCTGCTGCGGGCGGCGGCCGCGGCCGCTCAGGCGGGCCGTCCGCTGGCGCCCCGGGCGCTGGCCCGGCTGGCTGAGTCGCCGCCGCTGCCGGTGCCCTGGCCACCCGAGGCCCGCGACGCCCTGATCGGCCTGCTGGGGGCGGGCCCGGAGGCCATCCCGGTGTGGGAGGCCCTGGACCAGGAGGGTCTGATCACCGGGCTCATCCCGGACTGGGAGCGGGTCCGCAACCGGCCCCAGCGCAACCCGCTGCACACGTTCACCGTGGACCGGCACCTGGTCGAGGCGGCCGCGCACGCGGCGGCCATGACTCGCGACGTGGCCCGGCCCGACCTGCTGCTGGTGTCCGCCCTCCTGCACGACCTGGGCAAGGGCTGGCCCGGCGACCACAGCGTCACCGGTGAGGTCGTGGCCCGCGACGTGGCCCACCGGGTCGGGTTCAGCGACGCCGACGCCGAACTGGTGGCCCAGGCCGCCCGGCACCACCTGCTGCTGCCCATGATCGCGACCCGCCGTGACCTGGACGACCCGGTGACCGTGGAGCAGGTGGCCCGGACGGTCGGCAGCCGGCCGCTGCTGGAGTTGCTGCACGCTCTGGCCACGGCCGACGGCCTGGCCACGGGTCCCGCGGCCTGGAACGACTGGAAGGCGGGCCTGGTCTCGGACCTGGTCCGCCGGGTCAGCGCGGTGCTGGCCGGCGAGCCCCCGCCCGGCCCCGGGCCGCTGCGGGAGGACCAGATCGCCCTGGCCAAGGAGGGCCGCCCGGCCGCGGTGATCACCGAGCACGAGGTCACCGTGGTGGCCCCGGACCGGCCGGGCCTGCTCTGGCGGGCCGCCGGCGTGCTGGCCTCCCACCGGCTGACCGTGCGCGGGGCCGACGCCACGTCGGTCGGCTCGACCGCGGTGGCCGTGTTCAACGTGGCCTCGGAGTACGGCGATCCACCCGACCGCTCGCTGGTCGCCAGCGACCTGCGCCGGATGCTGGAGGGTCGGCTCGACGTCGAGGAACGGCTGGAACGCCGGGCCCGGGCCGCCCGCCCGCCCGGCGCCACGGTGGCCCCGCCCAAGGTGGCCCTGGTCGACGGGGCCTCGCTGACCGCGACCGTGGTCGAGGTGCGCGCGCACGACGAGCCAGGTCTGCTGTGGCGGATCGGCCGGGCCCTGGGCGGCTGCGGGCTGGACGTCCGGTCGGCCCGGGTCGAGACGCTGGGGGCCGAGGCGGTCGACGTGTTCTACGTCGCCGACGAGAACGGTCAGCCGCTGACCAGCCGGGACGCCCGCTCAGCCACGGTCGAGGCTGTCCTCGCCGCCCTGTCCGCCTGACGCGACACGGCAAACTCCCGGAAAATATATGACGTCATACCTTTTCCGGTGTGCGCATGAATGTTAGTTTCTGACGTGGTATGGGGGGTTCTCGCACCACGGAGGGTCATTTGCGTCGTTTCAGGTACGTCGCCGGGACCGCGGTTTTGCTGGCGGGATCACTGTCCGCCCTGCTGGCCGGGGCTCCGGCCCAGGCCGCGAACCCGGTTCCGCTGCCGCCTCAGCTGGTCAACCATCCGTTCAACTCGGAGAAGGACGCCTCGCAGCTGCTGGCCTGGGGGCCGGGCAGCAACGACCCGGGCAACTGCCCGCCCAATCCCGGCGAGATCCAGGGCGACTCGGCCAACATCACGCTGTTCACCACCGGGGCCAGCAACGACTGCACCGACCTGCAGTCTCCGCACGCCTACCCCACCACCGACGGGTACGTGTACGAGGCCGACATCTACTTCTCCAGCGCCAAGAACTGGGGCGGCTTCTGGATGTACGGCAACGACTGGCCGGCCGACGGGGAGATCGACGCCCTGGAGACCAACCTGGAGACGAACTACGTCAGCTACCACTTCGCGGACAGCTCGGGCCAGGGAGTGGAGTACTCCACCGCCAACGGTTCGCTGACGGCCGACTCCCCGAACATCACGCCGGGCTGGCACGTGGTCGACATCTCGTTCGGCAACGGTGACATCAGCGTCTGGTACGACGGCAAGCAGTACGTCAACGTGCCCAAGAACATCGCCGCGCCCATGTGGATCGTGTTCAGCGAGGGCAGCTGTGACCAGTCGGGGCACTACCAGCAGCCGAATCCGGCCCCCAACCCGCCGGCCGGGGACACCTGTGCCACGCCGAACGACATCGGCACCGCCGGGCACGTCGAGGTCAAGTGGTTGCGGATCTTCACCTGACCCGCTGAGGCGCCGCACCAGTTCACCTGGTGCGGCGCCGGACCTCGGCCCGTGACCTTCCATCAATTTAATATCCCCTTGGCCGACGTGGGACGCCGCGCAAACCTGAGCAGATAGCCTGGATGGACGAATACGCGCGCAGCGTGAGGATGGCTAAGAAACGTGTTCGATACCCTCTCCGAACGGCTTACCCAGGTCTTCTCCTCCCTCCGAGGCAAGGGGCGGCTGTCTCAGGCCGACATTGACGCGACCGCGCGCGAGATCCGTATCGCGCTGCTGGAGGCCGACGTCGCCCTGCCGGTGGTCCGGGCGTTCATCGCCCGGGTCAAGGAGCGGGCCGGCGGCGAAGAGGTGTCCGGCGCGCTGAACCCGGCCCAGCAGGTCATCAAGATCGTCAACGACGAGCTGGTCTCGATCCTGGGCGGGGAGACCCGCCGGCTGGACTTCGCCAAGACCCCGCCCACCGTCATCCTGCTCGCGGGCCTGCAGGGTGCCGGTAAGACCACCCTGGCCGGCAAGCTCGCGTTCTGGCTGCGCGAGCAGGGCAACACCCCCATGCTGGTCGCGGCCGACCTGCAGCGTCCCAACGCGGTCCAGCAGCTGCAGATCGTCGGCGAGCGGGCCGGCGTCCCGGTCTACGCGCCCGAGCCCGGCAACGGCGTCGGCGACCCGGTGACCGTGGCCCGCCAGTCCATCGACGAGGCCCGCCGCCGCCAGCAGAACATGGTCATCATCGACACCGCCGGCCGGCTGGGTGTCGACCAGGAGCTGATGCAGCAGGCGGCCGACATCCGGGACGCGGTCTCGCCGGACGAGATCCTGTTCGTGGTCGACGCCATGATCGGCCAGGACGCGGTGGCCACCGCCCAGGCCTTCCTGGACGGCGTGGGTTACGACGGCGTGGTGCTGACCAAGCTGGACGGCGACGCCCGCGGTGGTGCCGCGCTGTCCATCGTCGAGCTGACCGGGCGACCGATCATGTTCGCTTCCTCCGGTGAGAAGCTCGAGGACTTCGACCTCTTCCACCCGGACCGGATGGCCTCCCGGATCCTCGACATGGGCGACATGCTCACCCTGATCGAGCAGGCCGAGCGGCACTTCGACGAGGAACAGACCACCGCCCTGGCCGACCGGATGCTGTCCGGCGACGGCTTCACGCTCGAGGACTTCATCGAGCAGATCCAGATGGTCCGCAAGCTGGGGCCGATCGGGAACCTGCTCGGCATGCTGCCCGGCGCGGGCAAGAACAAGGAACTGCTCGACCAGGTCAACGACAAGGACCTCGACCGCGCCACCGCGATCGTCCAGTCCATGACCCCCTCCGAGCGCCAGAACCCGAAGATCATCAACGGCTCGCGGCGGGC
>DASXJM010000306.1:0-2980 GCA_036497405.1 Streptosporangiaceae bacterium
TGTGGAAGTCGACATCATCGTCGAGGTCCCGCAGGGATCCCGGAACAAGTACGAGTACGACCCGGCCATCGACGCGATCCGGCTGGACCGGATGCTGTTCACCTCGACCCGGTATCCGCATGACTATGGCTTCATCCCCGGCACGCTGGCCGAGGACAGTGACCCGCTCGACGCCATGGTCATCCTGGAGGAGCCCACGTTTCCGGGCTGCCTGATCTCGGTCCGGCCCATCGGCGTGTTCTGGATGACCGACGAGAAGGGGCCGGACGCCAAGATCCTCACCGTGCCCGCGACTGACCCGCGCTACGCGGGCTTCCAGGACCTCGACGACGTGCCCGAGCACGTGACCGCGGAGATCGGGCACTTCTTCCACGTCTACAAGGAGCTTGAGCGGGACAAGGGGACGGACGTACGCGGCTGGCAGGACCGCGCGGCGGCCGAGAAGATCATCGAGGAGTCGCTGGCCCGCTTCGCCGAAACCACCGGCACCGAGCAAGGCGCCGTCAGCTAACGCCGTCAGCTAGCCGTTCGCCTGCTCGCGGGCCCGGCGGAACCGCTCGATCAGGCCGGTGGCCAGGCCGATCAGGTGCGACGGCGTGATCGGCTTGGTGACGTAGCCGTCGGCGGCGTTCAGCTGCTCGGCGGTGGCGCCGAGGACCGGGTAGGCGGTCAGCATGGCCACCGGCAGGCCGGGCTCGACCTCACGGATGGCCTCCAGCAGGCCCAGCGCGTCCACCACCCCGGTCTCGGGCAGTTCGAAGTCGACCAGGACCAGGTCCCACGGCTCATTGCCGAGCAGGGCCAGGGCCACGGTCGGCTCGGTGACCGTGGCGACCTCGAATGATTCCCAGTTGCCCAGCACGAACTCCACGTAGCGCGAGACCGCGAGGTCACGCTCGACAACGAGGATCCTGCCGGGGCCGAAGCTGCTCATGTTGTCCATGTGCCGAGCTTCGAGTCCGTCCGTAGCAGCCCAGGGTGCCGCACGGTTGCGGCCAGGTAGCAGCCCCGCCCGCCCGGTATCAGCGGTGGCGACAAGCGGGCGGCGAGCCGGTCAGGAGGAGCTGACCAGCGGCTGGGTGACCGGGATGGGCGCCGAATTCTGAGCGTCGACCAGCACCCGGTTCCCCAGTGGCGCGGGCAGCCTCAGCGGCAGCGTGACCGGGCTCGCGGCCGCCGAACAGTTCTGGCCGTGGAAGTGCACGGTGCTGGTGACGTCGATCGCCACCGCCTGGGCCGAACCGCGCTGGCGGAGCGAGTAGCTGGCCTGGCAGGCCCCGGTGCCGGCCGGCGCGCCGTAGACGGTCAGCGTGAGTGCCCGTCCCGACCGGCCGGCCTGGGCCGCGGTGGTGGTGGTGAAGTCGCGCACGAACCTGGACGGCCAGAACCGCTGGGCCGTGGCCACCGCCAGCACGTTGGCCGGGCTGGCCACCCCGCGCAGGGTGAACTGCCAGGCAGGCAGGGTCTGCCGTCCCCGGTCGGTGGCGAAGATCCCGCTGGTCAGCTTGACCCGGGTGACCGTTACCCGGGTCGACGACGCCGGGCGGGACGCGCCCCCGGTGAGCACCTGGGCGGCGCGGCCCGCGCTGATCAGCGAGTAGCTGCCCAGCCGGCCCGGATTGGCCGGTAGTGAGCGCGGCAGGTTGATGGCTCCGGAATCGAAGGCGTCCTGGACCCCCGGGCTGGGGAACGAGGCCGGCCCGGCGACCTGTCGGCTGGGATCGATCACCACCGGCCGGACCTGGGCCCCGACCGGGAACGACGCCCAGTGCGCCAGCGCCGCCGCCAGCCGCGTCCCCGACGACGGCGACGTGCCGGGCGACCCCGACGACGTGCACCCGGCCAGCAGCACCAACGCGGTCACCAGCGCGGCGGCCGCCGGCCAGCGGGGGCCGAGCCCGCGGCGGATCCATGGTGGTCCCGGCATACCGGCCATTGTGACGCAGATCAGGATTCACCGGCGGGGGAGTGGCCACTGTGGACGTGCGCGTGCTGGTCGCCGTGGTCATGCTCGGCGTCGGCCGGGCCGTTCATCGTCCGCAGCATGGGAATCCCGCCGCTGCGCACGAAGCGGACCAGCAGTGCCACCGCCAGCAGCCCGAACGCGATGTTCAGCCAGGTGGTGTAGTTCCACGACACGCCCTGGTCGGGGATGGTGGCGCTGGCCCGGCTGGGGATCAGGCCCAGACCGCCGAACAGCAGCTCGACCACGTACCCGGCGATGACCATGGTCACGTAGAAGCAGCCGACCAGGAAGGCGGCCATCTTGAGCCCGTAGTACTTCCGGTAGATGTTCAGGATCGGCAGGATGAGCAGGTCGGCGAAGATGAACGCCACCACCCCGCCGAAGCTGATTCCGCCCTTCCACAGCACCACCGCCAGCGGCACGTTGCCGATCGAGCACACGAACGACACGACCGCCACCACCGGGCCGATGAGCGGGCCCCAGATCTTGGCGGCCAGCGGGTCGTCGGCGATGAAGAACGCGTGCCAGAAGCTGTCCGGCACCCAGGCCGCGATCGCGCCCGCCGCCAGCAGGCCGATGACCAGGTCGCGCAGGATCGCGGCCCACTCCATCACGAACACGTGGGCCACCGCGGTGTACCCGTCGCGGGACAGCAGCCGCCGCCAGAACGAGCCGCTGCCCTGGACCGACATTTCCATGGCCGCGTGGCCCTCCATCGACCCGGCCAGCGCGCGGTCGGCCTGCTGGCGGGCCTCGCGCAGCAGCTTCTCCCGCAGGAACAGCCGGAACGCCACGGCCAGCACCACGATCATGACCGGACCGCCGACGAACTCGGCCAGCGTGAACTGCCAGCCCATCAGCAGGGCCAGGATCACGCCCAGCTCGATGACCAGGTTGGTCGAGGCGATCTCGAAGGCCATGGCCGCGGTGAAACTGGCCCCCTTGCGGAACAGTGACCGGGCCAGCGCGACCGCCGCGTACGAGCAGGACGACGAGGCCGCGCCCAGCCCGGTG
>DASXJM010000307.1:0-5444 GCA_036497405.1 Streptosporangiaceae bacterium
GGTCCGGTTCGGCGGGCGTTTCCTCGACGATCACGTGCGCGTTGGTGCCACTGATCCCGAACGACGAGACCCCGGCCCGGCGGGGATGACCGTTCGCGGGCCACGGGACCGGCTCGGTCAGCAGCCGGAGCGCACCGGACGACCAGTCCACGTGCGGCGACGGCTCAGCCGCATGCAGGGTCTGCGGCAGCAGGCCGTGCCGCAGGGCCAGTACCGCTTTGATCAACCCGGCCGCCCCGGCGGCGGCCTGCGTGTGCCCGATGTTGGACTTCACCGAGCCCAGCCACACCGGCCGGCCGGGCGGGCGGCCCTGACCATAGGTGGCCAGGAGGGCCTGCGCCTCGATCGGATCCCCCAGCGTGGTCCCCGTTCCGTGCCCTTCCACCAGGTCCACCTGGCCGGCGTCCACTTCCGCGCTGGCCAGCGCAGCCTCGATCACCCGCCGCTGCGAGGGTCCGTTCGGGGCAGTCAGCCCGTTGGACGCACCGTCCTGGTTCACCGCGGAGCCGCGGATCACCGCCAGCACCGGATGGTCCAGCCGGCGGGCCTCCGACAGCCGCTCCAGGAGAAGGACCCCGGCGCCCTCGGCCCAGCCGGTCCCGTCCGCGGCCGCGGAGAACGCCTTGCACCGGCCATCGGCGGACAGGCCCCGTTGCCGAGAAAACTCGACGAAGATGCCCGGATCGGCGATGACGGTCACGCCTCCGGCCAGCGCCAGCGTGGACTCTCCCGAGCGCAGTGACTGGCAGGCCAGGTGCAGGGCCACGAGCGAGGACGAGCAGGCCGTGTCCACGGTCACCGCCGGGCCTTCCAGCCCCAGCGTGTAGGCCAGACGGCCGGAGATCACGCTGGTCGCGCCGCCGGTCAGCAGGAATCCCTCGGCGCCGGCCGCGGTCTCGGCCAGGTTCAGCCCGTAGCCGGAGAACGCGGCGCCCGCGAAGACCCCGGTCGCGGTGCCGTGCAGCGACCGGGGGTCGATGCCGGCGCGTTCGATCGCCTCCCAGCACACCTCCAGCAGCAGCCGCTGCTGCGGGTCCATCGCCATCGCCTCGCGCGGGCTGATCCCGAAGAATCCCGGGTCGAAGTCCCCGGCACCGGGGACGAATCCCCCCGACCGGACGTAGGACGTGCCGGCCTGTTCCGGGTCGGGATCGAACAGTTCGCCGGTGTCCCAGCCCCGGTCGGCGGGGAAGCCGCCGATGCCGTCGCCGCCCGCGGCCAGCAGGTCCCACAGGTCTTCCGGGGTGCGGACTCCGCCGGGGAACCGGCAGCCCATGGCCACGATCGCGATCGGCTCGTGATTCCGCTCTTCGACCTCGCGCAAGCGCTGCTGAACGCTGTGCAGATTAGCGGTAACCCACTTGAGGTAATCGCGCAGTGTTTCTTCGCTAGCCACGGGTCCTCACTCGCTGCGAGAGGCGGGAATCACGATGACCGGATTCAGGATCGTCCGAGCTCCTTGTGGATGAAGTCGAATATCTGCTCGTCGGAGGCCGCGTCGATCTTCTGCGTGACCTGCTGGCGGCCGGGCGGCGTGCCCGTGTCGCCGAACGTGGCGAGAACGCCGTGCAGCCGGGCGACGATGCGGGTGCGGATCGCGTCATCGATCGTCGTCCCGGTCACCAGGGCCTCCAGCCGGTCGAGCTCTTCGAGCAGGGCAACGGGTGTCTCCTGGTGGTCGAACTCCTCGGCCCACAGGTGTTCGGCGAGCGCCGCCGGGGTCGGGTAGTCGAAGACCGCGGTCGCCGGGAGCCGCTGGCCGCTGATCAGGCTGAGCCGGTTGCGGAGCTCCACCGAGGTCAGCGAGTCGAAGCCGAGTTCACGGAACGGGCGGTTCGCCCCGATCGCGCTGGGCGACGGGTGGTTGAGGACGGCGGCGGCCTCCGCCCGGATCAATTCGGTCAATGTTCTCTTCTGCTCTGAAGCGGCCAGGCCCGCCAGCCGGCGGGCGAATCCCGTACTGTCCTGGCCGTCGCCGGCCGCTAGATCCCCGGCCTCGGCGGCCCGGGTGACCTGAACGGCATCGGGCAGGCCGCGCAGGAACGGCGCCTGGCCGGCGCCCGGCGTGGACAGGAAGCTGGCCCAGTCGACGTCCATGACCGCCAGCGCGGCGTCCGGGCCCGCCAGCGCCTCGGCCAGCGCCTGGACGGCCAGGGCCGGGTCCATCGGCGGCAGTGCTCCCCGGCGCAGCCGCTGACGCACCGCCGTGCTCGACTGGGCCAGGCCATCGCCCGCCCACTGGCCCCACGCGATCGACAACCCGGGCCGGCCCCGGCCCCGCCGGTCCTCGGCCAGCGCGTCCAGGTAGGCGTTGGCCGCGGCGTAATTGCCCTGGCCGGCGCTGCCGAATACGGCGGCCGCCGACGAGAACAGCACGAACGCGTCTAGGTCCCGGTCCGCGGTCAGCTCGTCGAGGTGGGCCGCGCTCGTGGCCTTCGCGGTCAGGACCGTGGCCAGCCGGCCCGGATCGAGGCCGCTCAGGACGCCGTCGTCCAGGACCGCGGCCGTGTGCAGCACCGCCCGCAGCGCCGGGCCGGTGCGGTCGGCATGATCGAGCAGGGCCGCCAGCGAGCCCCGGTCGGCCACGTCACACGCGGCGATGGTGACCGCTGACCCCGCACCGGCCAGCGCGGCGGCCAGCGACGGCGCACCGGGCGCGGCCGGACCGGAACGGCTCGCCAGGACCACCCGCGGGGCACCCTGGCCCGCGACCCAGCGGGCCACCTGGCCGCCGATCGCCCCGGTGCCGCCGGTGATCAGCACGGTTCCGCTCGGCGTCCAGCCCGGCCGGTCGCCGTCACGGGCCGGGCCGCGGGCAGGCGCGCGGGTCAGCCGGCGCGCGAACATGCCGGCTGGGCGCACCGCGACCTGATCCTCATCGGCACCGCCGGCCAGGACCGCGCACAGTCGCCGACCGGCCTGGGCGTCCAGGGACGACGGGAGGTCGATCAGGCCGCCCCACTGACTGGGGTGCTCGATCGACGCCACCCGGCCCAGGCCCCAGACCTGGGCCTGGACCGGGGCGGTCACGGTCTCGCCCGGCCGGGCCGCCACCGCGCCGCGCGTGAGGATCCACAACGGGGCCGTGGTCTCCTGCTCAGCGAGCGCCTGGATCAGGGCCAGCGTTCCCGTCAGCCCGGCATTGACGGCCGGACATTCCCCGGCCGGTGTCTCGTCCAGCGCCAGCAGCGACACCACGCCGGCCAGCTCACCGTGACCGGCGGCACCACCCGGACCGGTCACCATCTGCACGTCGGCACCGCGGGTGGCCAGGGCCTGCACACAGGCGGCCAGCAGGCCCGCATCGGCGCCGGATCCCGGCGCCACGACCAGCCACCGGCCAGCCACCGGTCCCGGCTCGGGTTCCGGTACCGCGGTCCAGGAAATCCGGTACCGCCACCGGCTGATGGCGGACCGCTCCTGCTCGCGGCGCCGCCAGGCGGCGAGTGCCGGGAGCACCTCGCTGAAGGGCCGTTGCCCGTCGATGGCGAGAGTGGCGGCCAGCCCGGGCCCGTCACCCTCGTTGACCGCGGCCCAGAACCGGTCGTCGCCCGGGGACGGAGTTCCGCTGGCGCCCGGTACCTGAGCGGCCGGGGCGGCCCAGTACCGCTGACGCTGGAACGCATAGGTGGGCAGGTCCACCCGCTGCCCGCGGGGCAGCACCTTCGCCCAGGTGACGTCCGCACCGGACGCGTGAGCCCGCCCGAGCGCGCCCGCCACCGCGATCGG
Source organism: Streptosporangiaceae bacterium (assembly GCA_036497405.1). GTDB lineage: Bacteria > Actinomycetota > Actinomycetes > Streptosporangiales > Streptosporangiaceae > Bog-532. The sequence goes on from DASXJM010000307.1 coordinate 3,730, forward strand.
GCCGGCGTGGTCGCGGCGCTGCAGCGGGATGAACACCGGGCCGCCCTCATCCGGCCCGGCCGGGCCGGAGACCGCGGCCGGGCCCAGCGCCGACAGCGTTCCGTCCGGGCCGATCTCCAGGAAGACCTGAACGCCGTGCCCGGCCAGGGTGGCGATGGCGTCGGCGAACCGGACCGGCTGCCGGGCCTGGCCGGTCCAGTAACCGGGTCCGCAGTCAGTGAGGAGATCCCCGGTCAGCGCGCCCGCCCACGGCACCGACGGGGGCCGGTGGGTCAGCCGCTCAGCGACCTCACCGAGCGGGCCGAGCACCGGATCCATCGCCGGTGAATGAAAGGCGTGCGAGACACGCAACGCCCGGGTGCGGCGGCCCTGCTGGGCGAACAGCTGCCCGATCCTCGCCGCTTCCCGCGCGTCGCCGGAGATCACCACCGCGGACGGCCCGTTGACGGCAGCGAGCCCGACCCGGCCCTCCGAGCCGGCCAGGGCCGGCCCGATGTCCGCCTCGCTGGCCTCGATGGCGATCATCGCCCCGCCGGCGGGCAGGTCCTGCATCAGCCGGGCCCGCGCCGTGACCAGCGCGCAGGCGTCCGGCAGCGACAGGACTCCGGCGCAGTAGGCGGCGGCGATCTCCCCGACCGAATGGCCGGTCACCGCAGCGGGCCTGACGCCCGCCGCGTTCAGCAGCGCGACCAGCCCGACCTGCAGCGCGAACAGCCCGGTCTGCGCGAACAGGGTCTGGTCGGCTTGCCCGGCGTGATTGGCGTTATTGGCCTGCTCGGTTTGGTCCTGGCCGGTGTGGTCCTGGCCGGTGCCCAGGACCACGTCGGCGACGGGCAGCCCCATCAGCGCGCTGGCTTCGTCGAACGCCGCCGCGAACACGGGGCTGGCCGCGTACAGTTCCCGGCCCATGCCGGGCCACTGACTGCCCTGGCCCGCGAACACGAAGCCGACCCGGGCCGCCTGGTTGCGGGCCGCCACACCGGTCGCCAGGTGCGCCGAGGGTTCACCGGCGGCCAGCGCGGCCAGGCCCGCCCGCAGTTCGTCCCGGCTCGTGCCGGTGATGACGGCGCGGTGGTCCAGCGCGGCCCGGGTGGTGGCCAGTGACCATCCCACGTCCGCGTCGGCCGCGCCGGGATGCCGCTCCAGCCACCCGGCCAGCCGGGTGGCCTGGCCACGCAGGCCGTCCGCTGACCGGCCGGACAGTTGCCACACGCTCACCCCGGGCGCCAGCACCGGTGCCTCGCCGGGGCCGGACGCTCCGGAGTCAGCTGTCTCCGGGCCGGCCGCAGGTGCTTCCTCGATGATCAAGTGGGCGTTGGTGCCGCTGATCCCGAACGCGGAGACCCCCGTCCGCCGCGGGTGCCCGTTCGCGGCCCACACGACCGGCTCCGTGAGCAGCCGGACCGACCCCGCCGACCAGTCCACATGCGGAGACGGCTCATCAACGTGCAACGTCGCCGGCAACAACCCGTGCTGCAGGGCCAGCACCATCTTCATCACCCCGGCCACACCCCCGGCGGCCTGAGCATGACCGATGTTGGATTTCACCGACCCCAGAAGCACCGGCCGGTCAGCGGGCCGGTCCTGCCCGTAGGTGGCGATCAGCGCCTGCGCCTCGATCGGGTCCCCCAGCCTCGTCCCAGTTCCGTGCGCCTCCACCGCGTCCACCTCACTCGCGGACACTCGCGCGTTGGCCAGGGCCTGCCGGATCACCC
>DASXJM010000308.1:0-1507 GCA_036497405.1 Streptosporangiaceae bacterium
TCCGCCCACCCCCGATCCACCGGAAAACCACCCACCGCATCCACCCCACCCGACACCACACCCCACAACCCCTCCAGCCCCGCCACCCCACCCGGGAACCGGCACCCCACCCCCACAATCACCAGCACATCCCCACCCGCAGCAGTGCTCCGCCCAGCCTCGGCATGCGGCCCGCCGGCCGGCTCGCGGTCGCCCAGCACCTCACCCCGAACGAACTCCGCCAGGGCACGGGGGGTGGGGTAGTCGAAGATAAGCGTGGCGGGCAGGCGCAGGCCGGTCACGGTGGCGAGCTGGTTGCGCAGCTCGACGGCGGTCAGCGAATCAAAGCCCAGGTCACGGAACGGGAGAGCGGGGTCGACGGCGCTGGGGCCGGTCATGCCCAGGACCAGGGCGACCTGGGTGGCGATGAGCTGCTGAACGGCCTCGTCGCGTTCGGCCGGGCCGAGCCCGGCCAGCCGGGCGGCCAGCCCACCCGCCCCGGTCCCCGCCCCGATGCCGGGGACGGCAGTCAGCGTGCGGCGGGCCGGACGGGAGACCAGTCCGGACATGATGGCCGGAGGCGTCCCGGTCCGGGCCAGCCGGAGCGGGGCGGCCACGACCACCGGTTCCCCGCTGGCCACGGCGGCCTCCAGCAGCACGGTCCCGGCCTGGTCCCCGATCGGCTCGAATCCCTCTCGCGCCATCCGGGCCCGGTCAGCCGGGCTGAGCCGCCCGGCCATCCCGGCACTGGCCGCCCACGGTCCCCACACGACCGACACTCCCGGCAGGCCCTGGTGCCGCCGCCGGGCCACGACCTGGTCGGCGAACACATTGGCGGCCGCGTAGTTCCCCTGCCCGGCGCTGCCGAGCGCCCCGGCCACTGAGGAAAACACCACGAAAAGCCTGCTCCCGGCGGCCGCCGCCGCCTCATGCAGGACCCAGGTCCCGGCCGCCTTGGGCCCCCACACCCCGGCCATCCGGTTCCCGTCCAGCGACCCGGTCAGCCCGTCATCGGTCACCCCGGCCGCATGGACCACCCCGGCGACCGGCCCGGCCGCCGCGAACACGGCCGCGACCGCGGCCCGGTCACTGACATCACAGGCGACCACCCGGGCCGCGGTTCCGGCCCCGGCCAGGGCAGCGGCTCGGGCCCCGATCCCCATCCCAGCCACCGCGCCGCGCCGCCCGGCCAGCACGACCTCCGCGGCACCCGCCCCGGCCAGCCACGAAGCCACCACCGGGCCCAGGCCCCCCAGCCCGCCCGACACCAGCACACGCCCACCCCGCACCCCCGCCAGGGCAGCGGACCCAGCCCGGGCCAGCGCCGGGGCCTCGGGTCCGGCCGCAGACCCGGAACCGGCGGTCGGGCCGGCCGACCCGGCCGGCAGGCGGGTCAGGCGGGGCAGCAGGACCTGCCCGGCCCGGACCGCGAACTCCGGTTCACCGGTCCCCGCCGCCACCGCGATCAGGCGGGCCGCCGCCGGAGAGTGCTCGTCGGTGTCGGCCAGCACGAACCGGCCCGGATGCT
>DASXJM010000309.1:0-1611 GCA_036497405.1 Streptosporangiaceae bacterium
GGTAGCCGCGCGGGTAAAGTGACACCTGATGTCCGGTCATCCTGTTGCGGACGGCTGAGCTGAGGTGCGGGAGTACCTACTCGCGCTGCTGCTGGCCGCCGCGACCACCTATCTGCTGACGCCGCTGGTCCGGCGGGGCGCGTTCGCGACCAGGACGCTGCACGCTGCCCGGGCCCGGGACGTGCACGTCCAGCCGACGCCGCTGATTGGCGGGCTGGCCATGTACGGCGGCCTGGCCGCCGGGCTGCTGGTGGCCAACCAGCTCAGCTACCTGCGCGGCGCCTTCCAGTCCCCGCGCGCGGTGCCGGGCCTGCTGCTGGCCGCGGGCCTGCTGGTGGCGGTGGGCATCGTCGACGACCGGTGGGGGATGGGGGCCATCAGCAAGCTGGCCGCCCAGGTGGCCGCGGGCGGCATCCTGGTCTGGAGCCAGGTCGTGCTGTCCTGGGTGCCCGAGCCCGGTGGCGGCGTGTTCGTGCTGCCGCCCCAACTGGGCCTGGTCCTGACCATCCTCATCGTGGTGGTCACGATCAACGCGGTGAACTTCATCGACGGGCTGGACGGCCTGGCCGCCGGCGTCGTGGCCATCGCCGCGTCCGCGTCCCTGGTCTACTCCTACGTGCTGGCCCGCGTGGTCGGGATCCACTCCCAGTCGGTGCCGACGCTGATCGCCGCGCTGCTGGCCGGGATCTGCCTGGGCTTCCTGCCCCACAACTTCAACCCGGCCCGGATCTTCATGGGCGACACCGGCTCCATGCTGATCGGCCTGCTGCTGGCCTACGTGCCGCTGTCCAGCACGGCCACCCTCGACCCCAACGTGCTGATCCACTACAACGTGGCCGCGGTCAACCGGTTCCCGACCATCCTGCCCCTGCTGACCCCGATCGCGATCCTGATCATCCCCTACGCGGACCTGCTGATGGCCGTGGTCCGGCGCACCCGCGCGGGCATGTCCCCGTTCGACGCCGACAAGAAGCACCTGCACCACCGGCTGCTCAGCGTCGGGCACTCGCACCGGCAGAGCGTGCTCATCATGTACCTGTGGGCCGCCCTGTTCACCGGCGTCGTCACCTCCCTGTCCCTGATCCGGACCAGCCTGATCGTGCTGGTCGGCTTCACCCTGGTCGCGGTGCTGGCCCTGCTCCCGGTGACCATGCCCCGGCTGCGCCCCACCCACTGGGGCCAGGCCGGCCGCCGCCCCCGCCCCGCCCCCACCCCCGCCGCCCGCACCACCCCATCGGCCCCGCCCGCCTGGACCCCAGTCACCCCAGTCACCCCGGTCACCCCGGGCGCCCCGCAGTCCCCGGGCGCCCCCTCGGTCCCCACCGCCCCGGCCGCCCCCCAGTCCTGACTCCTCGCCGGATCCCCCGCTCCACCCTTGGCACCACGGCCACGCTTTGCCCAATTTTTAGATTGAAGGTTGGTCGCCGCGACTCCCCGCCCCGGTTCGCGTCCCGGTCCTGCGGCCGCGATCGCCCCAGCCGGAGCCGGGACCCAGGGACCAGACCTTCGGTAAATTCAGCGGGCAAATCACCAGGTCCGGGCGTAAATTGAACAAGATCACCCGCCCGCGGCGCACCCTGGGGGCCCGCCGGCGGCGCCGTGACCTTAGGT
>DASXJM010000310.1:0-2641 GCA_036497405.1 Streptosporangiaceae bacterium
GTCAACGGAGCCCCGGCCGCCGCCGCCACCCGCCGGCCGCACTTCGACCAGCTCACCCCGGTCTACGCCGACGAACGTCTCCGGCTCGAGGCCGGTTCGCCGTCGGCCACGGCCCGGATCATCGACCTGGTCGGCCCGATCGGCAAGGGCCAGCGCGGGCTCATCGTCTCCCCGCCCAAGGCGGGCAAGACCATGCTGCTCAAGGCGATCGCCAACGCCATCACCACCGGCTCCCCGGACGTGCACCTCATGCTGGTGCTGGTGGGGGAGCGGCCCGAGGAAGTCACCGACCTGCGCCGCTCGGTTGACGGGGAAGTCATCTCGTCGACATTCGACAAAACCGCGGAAGACCACATCATGGTGGCCGAACTGGCCATCGAGCGAGCCAAGCGGCTGACCGAAGCAGGCCGCGACGTCGTGGTCCTGCTCGATTCCATCACCCGGCTGGCCCGGGCCTACAACCTGATCGCCCCGGCCACCAGCCGGATCCTGGCCGGGGGCGTGGCCACCTCCGCCCTGCAGCCGCCCCGCACGTTCCTGGGCGCCGCCCGCAACATCGAACACGGCGGATCCCTGACCATCCTGTCCACCGCGCTGATCGATACCGGATCGCGCATGGACGACGTGTTCTTCGAGGAATTCAAGGGCACCGGCAACCTGGAACTGCGGCTCCGCCGCGACCTGGCCGAGAAGCGCCTGTACCCGGCGATCGACGTGGCCGCCTCGGGCACCCGCCGCGACGACCTGCTCATGACCCCGGACGAGTACGCCGCCGTCGGCCAGCTCCGCCGCGGCCTGTCCAGCCTGGACCCGCAGCAGGCCCTGCAACTGCTGCTGGAACGCACCGGCCAGACGGCTTCCAACGCCGAGTTCCTGCGCCAGATCCAGCTGTCCGGCGCGCGCGCCTAGCGCACTCCCCGCGGGCGGAACTGCACACTGATTCGCGGCCCCACCGGCTTGGCCGTCTTGGGCACCGCGTGTTCCCAGGTCCGCTGGCAGCTGCCGCCCATGACGATCAGGTCCCCGTGCCCCAGCTCGTAGCGCCGGGCCGCCCCGCGGTGCGCTCCACTGGCCCGCGGCCGCAGCGTCAGCGCCCGCGGCGACCCCAGCGACACGATCGCCACCATGGTGTCCTCGGTGCTGCCCCGGCCGATGGTGTCCCCGTGCCAGGCCACACTGTCCCGCCCGTCCCGGTACAGGCACAGCCCGGCCGTGGCGAACGCCTCGCCCAGCTCACGCCGGTAATACTCGGTCAGCACCGCCCGGCCCTGCTCCAGCACCGGGTCGGGCAGCACGTCCTCCTCGCCGTAGAAGCACAGCAGCCGCGGCACGTCGACCACGCGGTCGTACATCTCCCGCCGCTCGGCCCGCCACGGCACCTCGTCCACCAGCCGCGCGAACAGCTCCGCGGCCTGGGTCAGCCAGCCCGGCCGGACGTCCACCCAGGCGCCGTTGATCAGCTCGTCGCGCCGCACCCGACCGGCCAGCGGCCCGACCCGGGTCAGCTCCGGCCCGTCGGCCTCCGCGTCGGCCAGGTCAAGCAGCGAACCCTGGAACTCAACGGTCATGCCGCCAGTGTAGCCGAGTTTTCAAAAACATTTTCGATCAATATTATCGAAGGTTGGTTGGCTGGCGGCCGAGCGCGTTTCCGGCCGGCCCATGCCACCGGCCTTCACATGACCAGCTTGCCCGGGTCCCCGACCATCGTCGACGGATCCATGACCCGGTCGAACTCCTCCGCGCTGATCTCGCCGGTATCCACCGCGGCCTGCCGCAGGGTGGTGCCCTCCTCGCTGGCCCGGTGCGCGATCTCGGCCGCCTTGTCGTAGCCGAGCACCGGCGACAGCGCCGTGACCAGCATCAGCGACCGGTCCACATCCTCGTCGATCTGGCTCCGGTTCAGCTCGGTGCCCTCGATGCAGAACTCGCGCAGCTTCTGGCAGGCGTCGGCCAGGATCGTGGCCGAGTGCAGGAAGTTGCTGATGATCACCGGCCGCATGGTGTTCAGCTCGAAGTTGCCCTGGGCGGCGGCCATCGCCACCGCGTTGTCTTCGGCCAGCACCTGGACGCAGACCATGAGCGTGGCCTCGCACTGGGTCGGGTTCACCTTGCCGGGCATGATCGAGCTGCCCGGCTCGTTGGGCGGCAGGACCAGCTCGCCCAGCCCGCACCGGGGCCCCGAGGCCAGCCAGCGGATGTCGTTGGCGATCTTCATCAGGGGCACGGCCACCCCGCGCAGCCCGGCCGAGGCCCCCGCCATCGCGTCCAGCCCGCCCAGCGCGGAGAACTTGTTGTCGGCGCTGCGGAACGGCTCCCCGGTGTAGGCCGCGATCTCGGCCGCCACGCTGTCGCCGAACCCGGGCGGCGCGTTCAGCCCGGTGCCCACGGCGGTACCGCCGATGGCCAGCTCGTACAACCCGGCTACGCAGTCATCGAGGCGTTCGATGGCCTGGGTCAGCTGGTGGGCGTAGCCGGACCACTCCTGGCCCACGGTCAGCGGCACCGCGTCCTGCAGGTGGGTGCGCCCGGTCTTGACCACGGTCCGCCACTGGGTGGCCTTGGCCGCGATGGCCTGCTGCAGCTCCTGCACGCGGGGGCGCAGCTTCTGGTGCACAACGTCGACCGCCGCGATGTGCATGGC
>DASXJM010000311.1:0-2897 GCA_036497405.1 Streptosporangiaceae bacterium
GTGGGCGAGACATGGTGACCTGGCTGTTATGTGAGTTTCGGTCTGGGGCTATTGACAGTGGAACGCTGGTCGTCAATTATTCAGTAATCGATTACTTGGCTGATCACCAGATTGTGTTTGAGACCGCAAGCAACGGCGCGAGCGGGAGGAATCGGCACGGTTCATGCGAAGCAACCGAGCGGCCTGTTCTGCGCGGCCAGCCCTGATCAGCCCAACCCGGCCCGGCTGGGACGGGTTGGGCGGCTGCGCTTCCGTGGCTCCGCCTGCTTCCGCCCTCCGCCAAGCACCACGTCACCCGGACAGCAGAGTCACTGACCCGCTCCGGTCGGCCCCGCAGGCGCGGGCCAGCGGCAGCGGTGGGCGGTTACGCCAGGAAGGAAGGCACGGCATGACGGACCAGCGACCGCGTGCGCGCGGACAGGAAAGATCCGGATCGGAGCCGTTGGGACGGCGGGCGATCAGCCGGCGATCGCTGCTGTCCGGCAGCCTCAAGGCGGGTGCCGCGGCCGCCCTGGCCGGGCCGCTGCTGGCGGCGTGCAGCTCCGGTGGTAGCGGCGGCAGTGGCGGCTCCTCCGGAGACGACGTGCTGACCATCGGACTGCCGGTGACGCCGAAGGACCTGGGCCAGACGACCAAGTACCTGCAGGCCTTCGAGAAGAAGACCGGCATCCACGTCAACGCGTTCACCACCAACACCGCCACCAACACGTGGGTCTCGGTGTTCCAGGAGGTGTCCACCCGGCTGGCGGGCGGGCAGCCGATCGACAGCGCCTACATCGCCACCGAGGGCATGCGCCTGTTCGAGGAAAAGAACGTGCTCGACCCGCTCGATCCCTACATCGCCAGCGACAAGGCCGCGGTCAACAACTTCTACGCCGACGTCAACCCGACGCTGCTGGCCAACTTCCGGCAGCTGGACAACATCCAGGGGCACACGTACTTCATCCCGATCGGCTACAACGTGATGTCGATCTGGTACAACCGCAAGCTGTTCTCCACCCTCGGCCTCAAGGAGCCGGCCTCCGGCTGGACCTGGGACGACTTCCAGACCGCGTGCAGCAAGATCGCCGGGTCGAGCCCGAACCGGCTCGGCTACGCGATCGGGGCCCCGGCGCCGGGGCCATTCACCGACGTCTACCCGTGGGTGCTGACCAACGGCGGCGGGATCCTCAACGCCGACCAGACCCAGTGCACGGCCGACAGCCCGGAGTGCATCGAGGCGGCCGTGTTCGTCCGCAACCTGGTCAGCAAGAAGTGGACCAACCAGCCCGGCGGCACCTACAACGCGTTCAACTCGGCGGCCGCGGGCAACCTGGGCATGTTCGGGGCCGGCATCTGGCCGAACACCAACATCCCGTTGTCCCAGGCCGAGATCAACAAGCAGTTCGCGATCGTGCCCTGGCCCCAGAAGACCAAGCAGGGCACGCCGGTCGGGGTGGGCGGGTTCCCGATGTTCAAGTCGACCAAGAACAAGAAGGCCCTGTGGGAGTTCATCAAGTACACGATCACCGAGGAGTTCCAGCACGGGCCGGTGGTCAACTTCGGCGGTGACATGCCGATCCGGCAGTCGGCGGCCCGGAGCGCGTCGTTCCTGAAGGGCTTCCCGCCCGGTACCGAGCACTTCAGCGACGAGCTGTCCTACTCCACCATGATCGTGGGCGTGCCCAACGGCAGCGCGGTGGAGAACGAGATCGGCACCGCCTGGGAGCAGATCCTCACCGGCGCCACCTCCCCCGACGCCGGCATGAAGTCCATGAAGACCAACGTTGCCTCGCTCATGACGCAGCAGGTCTGACCCAGAGGAGCCCATGTGCGGGTCCGTCCAGACAAGACCCTGACGTCCGCGGGCGCCATGGCCGCCGGCACCACGCCGGCGGCCCGGGCGACCCGGGCCGCCGGCCGGCGCGGGCGGGGTTCGGCGACGGCGTCATCGCCGCCGGCCCGACGGCGGCCAAGGAGGGGCAAGGGCCTGGGGCGGCGGCAGCCGCTGGCCGCCTATCTGCTGCTCAGCCCGGCCCTGACCCTGTACATCGCGTTCATCGGCATCCCGCTGGTGGGGATCGTGCTGATCTCCTTCGTGCAGTGGGACCTGATCTCCCCGCCGCACTTCGTGGGGCTGAAGAACTACCAGGCCATCGGGCACGACAACCAGCTCGGGCAGACGCTGTCGAACACGTTCTTGTTCACCATCATGACCACCGCCCTGCACATCGTGCTCGGCCTGGCCCTGGCCCTGGCCGTGACCACGGTGCGCTCGCGGGCGGTGCGCTTCTGGGCCCGGACCGCGATCGTCACGCCGTTCCTGATGTCGGCGGGCGTGGTCGCGCTGATGTGGTCGTACATTATGGCCGACACGACCGGACCGCTGAACTACTACCTGCGCAAGATCGGGCTGCACCCGCCGAACTGGCTGGCCTCGGGGACGTGGTCGCTGCCGTCGCTGGTCATCATCGACCTGTGGGCCACGCTCGGGTTCACGTTCATCATCTTCCTGGTCGGCCTGCAGTCGATCCCGGCCGAGCTGTACGAGGCGGCCTCGATCGACGGGGCCGGGGCCTGGACCCGGTTCCGGCGCATCACGCTGCCGATGCTGTCCCCGGCCACGTTCATCGCCTCGGCCACCGCGTTCATCGGGGCGTTCGAGATCTTCACCTGGCCGCTGATCGACACCAACGGCGGCCCGGGCGTGAACACCCAGACGATCCTGCTCTACATCTACCGGGACGCCTTCCAGAACTATCAGTTCGGCTATACCGCGGTGGTGTCGCTGATCAACGTGGCCATCCTCGTCAGCTTCGTGGTCGTGATGGGCCTGCTGGCGCGGCGCTGGGTCCACTACGAGCGGGTCTAGGAGGCCAGCCGACATGAGCCAGTCCCAAGCCCTGCGCCCGGCCGTG
>DASXJM010000312.1:0-7289 GCA_036497405.1 Streptosporangiaceae bacterium
TTTTAGCTGTCCGTGATCGAATCTTTGGCTTGTTCGTATCTGAGGACTTACCGAGTGTATCCATGGCAGACCGTGAGGCAACCGTCCGCAATCGAACCGTGACCTGCTTTCCCCATCTTGTCCTGCGAAAACTCCGTTTTATGCGACAGCTTGGACGGGAACGCCGCAACCTGGACAGAGGACCTCAAGCCAGTCACAGAAAGTTACTAAAACTAGGACATTCGGGCGACGTTTGCCGCCGAGAGTGAGGCCTGGACGGCTGGGAATGAGCCTGGAATGGGCCAGTCGACCGACAATCTGTGACCCCGAGCACGCTGACCCGAGACCGTCAGCATCGGTCATTCCGGAAATTAAGACCACAGGGAAGGATTCGATTCAGCTGATGTCTTCTCGTCGAATTCCGTGCGTGGGCGGCATCATCCGGGACGGGGCCGGCCGCCTGCTGCTCATCCAGCGCGGCCACGACCCCGAGGCGGGCCGCTGGTCCCTGCCGGGAGGCCGGATCGAGCCCGGGGAGTCCGACGCTCAGGCCCTGGTCCGGGAGATGCGGGAGGAGACCGGGCTCACCGTCGAGCCGGGCCCGCTGATCGGCGCGGTGGAACGCCCCGGGCCGGCCGGCACGGTGCTGGACATCCGTGACTACGCGGCCACCGTCACCGGCGGAACGCTGCGGGCGGGTGACGATGCCGCCGACGCCCGCTGGGTGCCCACCGCCGAGGTGCCGGACTGGCCACTGACCACGGCCCTGGCCGAGACACTGCTCGCCTGGGGCGTGCTCTAGGCTCCCTGGCCGGTTTGGCCGTCCTGGCGAGTGAGGCCAGCAACTCTGCCTTTGAGCGCGACCCGGAGGGCCATCTTGCGCATGGCCTCGTCGATCATCTCGTCGTCGAGCATCACGGCCCCGCGCTGATCCACGCTGGTGGCGTGGTCGTAGGCGTCGAGAATCCGTTCGGCCCGGTCGTAGTCGGCCTGACCGGGAGTGAAGGTCTCGTTGGCCGCGGCGACCTGGTCCGGGTGCAGCACCCACTTGCCGTCGAAGCCGAGCGCGGCCACGCTCCGGGCGGCCCGGCGGAAGCCGTCGACGTCGCGCACCTTGACGTACGGGCCGTCGATGGCCTGCAGGCCGTGGGCGCGGGCAGCAACCAGGATCCGCATCAGCGGGTAGTAGAAGGCGTCGCCGGCGTACCCGCTGTCGGCCTGGCCCACGGTCAGCGAGGGCATGCCGACGCTGGCCATGAAGTCGGCGGGCCCGAAGACCAGCGACTCCAGGCGGCCCGAGGCGGCCGCGATGGCCTCCACCGCGGCCAGGCCCTGCGCGTCCTCGATCTGGGCATCGATGCCGATCGGGTCGCCCGTCCGGCCGGTGGCCTGTTCGGCCTGCGTGAGCAGCAGGTCGAGCCAGACGACGTGAGCCGGATCAACGACCTTCGGCAAAATAATCACGTCCAGGGCGGCGCCGGCCCCCTCGACCAGTGCGACCACATCCTGGTAGGCCCACGGCGTGGTGGCGTCGTTGATCCGCACGCCCCGGATCCCGGCCCGCCACGACCCCGAGGGGAGCGCGACCACCGCGTTGCGCCGGGCGTCGTCCTTGGCCGCCGGGGCCACCGCGTCCTCCAGGTCGAGGAACAGTTCGTCGACCGGAAGGTCCCGGGCCTTGGCGATGAAGCGCTCGCTGCTGGCGGGAACGGAAAGGCACGACCGGCGCGGCCGGTACCTGTCTGCCATGGCACGAGCCTAGGGGCCGGCCAGGATCGGCCCGGCGGCGGGGACGGTCAAACAACTGGTGAGCGGCACGTGAACTTATCGCCGCGGCGGTCCGCGGAGCTCAGTTTGCGACATTTGCCCGCATAGTCTTTCCCCTGCCTATGCGACGCCATCCCGCGCGCCCTCGCGCTGCTGACACCCGCGGCCTCGCCGCCCGGCCCGCCGCCTGGCTCACCATGGGAGCCCTTGCCGCTGTTGCGCTGGCGGGCTGCGCCAGTGGGTCCGGGTCCACGGCCAGCCCGGCCGGCGCGATCAGCATCTCCACCGGCGGCTGCGGTGGCGACTGGCATCTGGACACCCCCGGCTGGCACACCTTCCAGCTGCACAACTCGGCCTCCGACGCGGCCGAGGTGGAGCTGATCAACCCGGCCACCGGTGCGGTCTACGACGACATCGAGAACCTGGGGGCGGGCACCACCGCCCCGTTGCGGCTCGACGTCGGCTCCGGCTCCTACGCGTTCCGCTGCCTGATCGAGGACACCGACGCGATCACCGGGCCGACCGAGAAGGTCCCCGGCCACACCAGCGGGGCGACCGCGATCCTGCCCGTCACCGACGATGACCTGCTCGCCTCGGCCCGCGAGTACCACAAGTACGTCACCACCGGGCTGGTCACCCTGGCCCGCCAGGTGAACACGCTGAACAGCGCTATCCAGGGGGCCATCCAGGGCGGGAACCTGTCCGCGGCGCGGTCGGCCTGGCTGCCCGCCCACCTGACCTACGAGCGGCTGGGAGCGGCGTACGACTCGTTCGGCGATTTCGACGGCGAGATCGACGGCCGGCCCGACGGCCTGGTCGGCGGGGTCAACTCCCCGGACTGGACCGGCTTCTACCGCCTGGAGTACGGCCTGTGGCACGGGCAGAGCGCGGCCAGCCTGAAGAAGCTGTCGGCCCAGCTGGTCCACGACGTGGGCGCGCTGCAGAAGTCCTGGCCCAGCACCCAGATCGATCTGCTGAACATGGGGCTGCGCACCCACGAGATCCTCGAGAACGCGCTCCAGTTCCAGGTCAGCGGGCATGACGACTACGGCAGCGGCACCACCCTGGCCACCACCGAAGCCAACGTCACCGGGACCAAGGTGCTGCTGACCGAGCTGCGCCCGGTGCTGGCCCCGCGCTATACGGACCTGCCCGCCGTCTACACCTGGCTGAACCGGCTGCAGAAGCTGATCGACGCCACCCACACCAGCCGGGGCTGGACGGCGGTATCCAAGCTGCCCACCACGACCCGGCAGGACATCGACGCTGCGATCAGCCAGTCGCTGGTGGAACTGGCCCCGATCGCCGACATCACCGAACCGCGGAGACAGTGATGCCTGAGGACCATGAGCAGCCCGAGTCTTCGGGGGCAGGTGAGGCTGCGGGGGGCTCTGGGGCCGCGGGTTCTGGGGCGCCGGCTCCGGTGCCGGGGCGGCGGTCGTTCCTGCGCGGGGCGCTCGGGGCCGGGGTGAGTGCCGGGGTGGCCGGGGCCGCCCTGGGCGCGGCCGGCGGCTACGCCTACCGGGCGCCCCAGCCCACGCCCAAGACCCAGGTGGCCGCGGACCAGGCCGCGACCGGGCGGCTGCCCGCGGTGCCGTTCCACGGTCGCTACCAGGCCGGCATCCTCCCCCTCCCGCAGCCCGCGACCTCGGTGGTCTCGTTCGACGCCACCGCCGAGGGGCGCGGCGAGCTCACCGACCTGCTGCAGGCCCTGACCGCGCGGGCCCGGCTGCTGACCGCCGGTGGCCTGCCCGCCCCGACCGGCATCGGCGCCCCACCGTCGGACTCGGGCACGCTCGGCCCGTCGATCGTGCCGGACGGGCTGACCGTGACCGTGGGCGTGGGGTCGACCCTGTTCGACGACCGGTACGGGCTGGCCGGCCACAAGCCCGCCAAGCTGACCGGGATGCGCACATTCCCGGACGACGCCCTGGACCCGGCCCAGGTCGGCGGCGACCTGGTCGTCCAGCTCAGCGCCGGGCACACCGACACCGTGCTGCACGCGCTGCGCGACATCACCCGGCACACCCGGGGCGGCCTGCAGATCAACTGGCGGATGGACGGCTACACCAGCCCGGCCCGCCCGTCCGGCACCGTACCCCGCAACCACTTCGGGTTCATGGACGGCATCTCCAACCCGGACCACACCGACGCGGCCACGATGAACCGCCTGGTGTGGGTGGACTCCAGCACCAGCGGCGAGCCGTCCTGGGCCGCCGGGGGCAGCTACTTCGTGGTCCGGCTGATCCGGATGCTGACCGAGTTCTGGGACCGGGTCTCCATCGCCGAGCAGGAACAGATGATCGGCCGCCGGCGCCCGACCGGATATCCGCTGGACGCCAACTCGATCCAGGCCACCCCGAACTTCGCCCTCGACCCCAACGGCGGAGCGATCCCGCTGACCGCGCACCTGCGGCTGGCCAACCCGCGCACGCCGCAGTCGGCCGACAGCCGGATCCTGCGCCGGGCCTACAACTACGACCGCGGCATCGACAGCGTCGGCAACCTGGACATGGGGCTGCTGTTCACCTGCTTCCAGCAGGACGTCAAGCGCCAGTTCGAGGCGACCCAGACCCGGCTGATCGGTGAGCCCATGGTCGACTACATCACCCCGTTCGGGGGCGGCTACTTCTTCGCCCTGCCCGGGGTGGCCGACGAGCGCGACCACTACGGCCGCGCCCTGCTGGCCTGACTGGGCTGGCCTGAGACCGCCTTGACGTGCGTTTCTGCTCATTCTTGTCTGCCCGTTTGCCTTTTGGTCACAGTCGCTTCGCCATCGGATCATCCGGTTTCGAGAGATTTTGTCCGGTGCGCGCCATGCGCCCACCCCAGTCTGCTCATCAGGGAGAAGAGGGACATATGGGCGACAGCCCAACGACACCACCGGCCGCGGCCGACCGGTCACGTAGGAAGCGGATCCGCCCCTTCGTAGCCGTCGCCGCCGCCACCGTGCTGGGGGCCTCGGCGGCCGTCGGCGCCACCGTGGCCAGCGCCAGCACGGGCGGGCACTCCGACGCGGCGCCCACCCCGGCCAAGGCCTCGACCAGCGCGTACAAGATCGTCGCGCCCACGGCGAGCCCGATCAAGCACGTGGTGGTGCTGTTCGACGAGAACGAGTCGTTCGACCACTACTTCGGCACGTACCCGAAGGCGACCAACACCGACGGCACCAAGTTCTCCGCCAAGCCGGGCACGCCGAAGGTGAACGGGCTGAGCCCGTCGCTGCTGAACCACAACGCCAACAGCTACAACCCGAACCGGCTGACCCACTCTGAGGCGCTGACCTGCGACCAGAACCACGGGTACACGCCGGAGCAGGAAGCGTTCGACGGCGGCAAGATGGACAAGTTCGTCCAGGACACCGAGACCGACACCTGCACCGGTGAGTTCGGCCAGCCGGGCCTGGTCATGGACTACTACGACGGCAACACGGTCACCGCGCTGTGGAACTACGCCCAGAACTACGCGATGAGCGACAACAACTACGACACCGACTTCGGCCCGTCGACCCCGGGTGCGATCAACGTGATCTCGGGCATGGACGGCGGCGCCTACGCGGTCAACCCGACCACCGGGGCCAAGACCACCGACGCCGGCACGGTCAGCGCCCTGAACAGCCAGGGCCAGGGCACCATCTTCGGCGACCTCGACCCGGCCTACGACGACTGCTCGGACAGCAGCCACACCTCCACCAGCCCGGTGGGCGTGGAAACCGGCAAGAACATCGGTGACCTGCTGAACGAAAAGCACGTGACCTGGGGCTGGTTCCAGGGCGGGTTCGCGCCGACCAGCACCAACAGCGCCGGCTACTCGGTCTGCGGCGCCGAGCACGAGAACGTCGGTGGCGCCGAGGTGGCGGACTACTCGCCGCACCACAACCCGTTCGAGTACTACAAGTCGACGGCCAACCCCAAGCACCTGGCGCCGTCGTCCGAGGCCATGATCGGCCAGACCGACCGGGCCAACCACCAGTACGACCTGTCGGACTTCTACACCACCCTGAAGGACGGCAACATGCCGGCCGTCAGCTACCTGAAGGCCGCTGAGTACCAGGACGCGCACCCCGGCTACTCGGACCCGCTCGACGAGCAGAACTTCATCGTCAACACGGTCAACAAGATCGAGGAGTCGAAGTTCTGGAAGTCCACCGCGATCGTCATCACCTACGACGACTCCGACGGCTGGTACGACCACCAGAACTCGCCGCGGCCCAACGGCTCACACGACAGCACCGCCGACCAGGCGGTGTGCACCAAGACGCCGACCCGGCTGGGCTCGTTCCAGGACCGCTGCGGTTACGGCCCGCGCCTGCCGCTGGTGGTCATCTCGCCCTATACCCGGTCGAACTACGTCAGCCACAACGTGACCGACCAGTCCTCGGTGGTCAGCTTCATCGAGAACAACTGGCTGCGCGGCCAGCGGATCGGCCACGGCTCATTCGACGTGCTGGCCGGCAACCTGGCCGGCTGGGGCGGGGTGCTGGACTTCCACACCCGGCCGAACTTCAAGCCGCTCATCCTCAACCCCACCACCGGAGCGGTCGTCAAGCAGTAGGGCGGCCGACCAGAACCACGAAGCCGCGGTGGCCGGGGCAACCAGCTCCGGCCACCGCGGTCCTGTTTTGAGCGCTGATGTCACAATGGGTACAGCGCTCGCGACCGAGCGTGTGTCACACCCCTTGGTTTCGCCCGGGTGGCGGTGGCTCCGTAGCATGAGGACATGACGTCCCCCACCATGTCCCCGCCAACGGCCGAGCAGGTGACCCGCGCGCTCGCTGGCGTGAACGACCCGGAGATCCACCGGCCGATCACGGACCTCGGCATGGTCAAGAACATTGAGATCTCGCCGGACGGCACGGTCCGCGTCGACGTGTACCTCACCGTGGCCGGCTGCCCGCTGCGCGACACCATCACCCGCGACGTCACCGCGGCGGTGAGCGCGCTGGAGGGGGTGTCCCGGGTCCGGGTCGAGCTCGACGTGATGAGCGAAGAGCAGCGCAAGGCACTGCAGACCCAGCTGCGCGGCGGCCAGCCCGCGCCCGAGATCCCGTTCGCCCAGCCCACCTCGCTGACCCGCGTGTTCGCGGTGGCCAGCGGCAAGGGCGGCGTCGGCAAGTCCTCGGTCACCGTGAACCTGGCCTCGGCCCTGGCCGCGTCCGGCCTGTCGGTGGGCCTGGCCGACGTCGACATCTACGGGCACTCGGTGCCGCGGATGATGGGCGTGACCGGGCGGCCGACCCAGGTCGAGAAGATGATCATGCCGCCGTCGGCGCACGGGGTGAAGGTCATCTCGATCGCGATGTTCAAGGAAGGCAACACCCCGGTGGTCTGGCGTGGCCCCATGCTGCACCGGGCCCTGCAGCAGTTCATGACCGATGTGTACTGGGGTGACCTGGACGTCCTGCTGCTGGACCTGCCCCCGGGCACCGGCGACATGGCCATCTCCGTGGCTCAGCTGCTGCCCAACGCCGAACTGCTGGTGGTGACCACCCCGCAGCTGGCCGCGGCCGAGGTCGCGGAGCGGGCCGGGGCCCTGGCCACCCA
>DASXJM010000313.1:0-4004 GCA_036497405.1 Streptosporangiaceae bacterium
GCGTGGTAGGCCTCGACGGCCAGGATCCCGGCGGCGGCGCCGAGGTAGGTCTTGTTGCTGATGAGGGGGGCGGCGCCCTTGTAGGCGGTGACGCCGACGTCTTCGAACAGGAACGCGCCGAGCAGGAAGTCGTTCTCGTTGGTGAACGGGCTGAACGACTGGCCCTTGTGAATCAGCCCGGCGGCCTGGGCGGCGGCGGTGAAGCTGCTGGCCAGGTTGATCTCGGGCTGGGCCACCGCGGCCCGGCCGAGCGCCTTGCGCAGGAACGCCACGTGGTCGTACTCGTCGCGGGCGATCTCGGTGGCGAACTGCTTGATCGCGCTGGTCTTGAACGGCACCGCGTGCCCGCCCTGCACTCCGCCCCGGTTACCCGAGCCGCCGGTCATGCTGTTGGGCAGGCCGTGGCCGTAGACCGCGTAGGAGTAGAACTCGGCTTCGAGGTATTCCAGGTTGAGCGCGAAGTTCAGTACCGCGCTGTCTGAGATCGAGTTGGCGTCGTCCTTGGCCTTCTCGGCCGCGCCGGCGGCCGTGGGCAGGCCGGCCAGCAGGCCCGCGCCCACCACGCCCAGGCCGGCGGCGCTGGCGCTGCGCAGGAACCGGCGGCGGTCCGCCTCGTTCTCAGCGCTGCGGTTGATCAGCTGACCCACATAGTTCTTTCCGAACACGGTTCTCCCCTTTGCGAAACTGCCATGCTGACGTGGGTATTCGGAGCGTCACGCTGAGCAGCTTGGTCACGCCGCACGGCCACCGGTGTTCCGGAAGGAAAGTTTCGCTACTCAGCGTAGGAGGAACGTATCAGAACGTTACTCAGAGTAACGACATTCGATAAAAAGGGTTTGATCAGCGCTTCTTGAGGCTGCCGACGCTGAGCGAGCCGTCCCCGCCCTCGGCCAGCGCCTGTTCCTGGGCCTTGACGTAGCCCTCGGGGTCCTTGTCGACCGGCTCCACGCCCGCGTAGTTCCGGGCCTCGTAGTCGGCGAACTGGACCGCCAGCTCGTGGCGGCGCTGCAGGCTGGCCAGCCGGCGGAAGTCGGTCAGGCCCTCGCGCTCTTCCTCGCCCATGTGGTCGCTGTTGGCCTCGTTGGCCCCGGCCACGGCCTGGAACCAGTCGTCGGTGCCGACCGCGTGGTTGGCCACCTCGGCCACGGCGTCGCGGATCTCGTTGTGGTCCTTGACCGCGTCCAGCGTCTCGTCCTCGATGCCTTCCCGGCGGTGGGCCGCGATCCCCACCCGCAGCAGCTCGGGGTAGAAGATCTCCTCCTCCGCCTGCGCGTGCAGGTCCAGGAACGCGGCCAGCCGGTCCCACACCGCCGACAGCGCCGCGGTGTTGGCCCGGTCGATCTGCTCCAGGATCGAGAACAGCCGCCGCTGCTCGTGGTGGTCGTCGAGGATCAGCTGGGTAATGTCCACCGTCCGACGATAGCGCTCGGTACGATCCAGGGGATAACGCTGTCCGGGGCGGGTGTCATGGTGAAGTGGAAAGCGCACGCCGATCAGCTGGCGGCCCAGGTCACCCACCCGGTCTCGCGCTGGCGGCCCGCGGTCGGGGCGGTGCCCCGGCACCTGTTCGTGCCCCGCTGGTGGGAGCGGTCCGGCCCGGCCGCGTTCGGGGTGAGCGCCTGGACGCTGCGCGACGGCCGCACCGACACCGAAGCCTGGATCCGCGCCACCTACGCCGACCGGTCCCTGGTCACCCGGGTCGGGATGCTGCACGCGGACCACGCCACCCCCGACGACCAGCCCACCGGCCTGGCCACGGCCCGGTCCACCGAGCCCGCGGTGATGGTGCGCATGCTGCGGCTGACCCGGCTGACCGACGACGGCAACGTGCTCGCCGTCGGGGCCAGCAGCGGCTACGCCTGCGCCGTGCTGTGCGAGCGGTCCGGTCACCGCCAGGTCTCCTGCCTGGAGCCCGACGAGTACCTGGCCAAGTCGGCCATTGACCGCCTGGCCGGGATCGGCCTGCACCCCCGGCTCATGCACGGCGACCTGACCGAACCCCTGCCCGCCCGCTACGACCGCGTCGTGTCCGGCCTGGCCATCGGGGCCATCCCGGCCGGCTGGCTGGCCGCGCTGAACCCCGGCGGGCGCCTGGTCGCCCCGATCGCGGGCACCACCCTGATCCTCACCGCCGAGGCCACCCCGGACGGCGGCGCCGTCGGCCGCGCCGAATGGGAGCCGGCCGCACTGACCCCGGCCGAGCTCGACCCGGAGTTCGGCGTCGGCTGGCTGCAGCGGTTCACCGCCCACCGCGACGCCGACGGCGAGCACGTCAGCACGGGCCGCTACCCCGTGGTCGACGTTCGGCGGTCCCCGGAGCTGTACTCGGCCCTGGGCCTGACCGTGCCGGGCATCGAGCACGACTACGCCGAGCAGGCCGACGGCGGCCGGACCGCCTGGATGGTGCACCCGGACGGGTCGTGGGCCCGGGCCACCGGCCACGGCGACGACCCGCCGACCGTGCACCAGTCCGGCCCCCGCCGCCTCTGGGACCAGCTCGACGACCTGCGGACGTCCTGGCTCCGCCACGGCTCCCTGCCCGTCCACGGCGCCGCCGCCACCCTCAGCCCGGACGGGACCGTCGAGCTCACCCACGCCTGGTGGCGAGCCACGCTGCCCGCAGCCACCGCCCCAGCCGCATCCTGATCGGCCGGCGCTACGGTAGGCGGCATGGCCACCGCTGACCTGCTGCTGCACCCGGTCCGGCTCCGGATCGTGCAGGCGTTCCTCGGCGACCGGGCCCTGACCACCAGCCAGCTGGCCGCTGAGCTGTCCGACGTGCCCGCGGCCAGCCTCTACCGGCACGTGGCCCGGCTGGTCGACGCCGGGGTCCTGGCCGCGGTGGCCGAACGGCGGGTCCGCGGGGCCCTGGAGCGCACCTACGAGCTGCGGCTGGATGCCACCGCGATCGGCCCCGACGAGCTGGCCGCGATGACCGCGGACGAGCACCGGCAGGCGTTCGTGGCCTTCGTGGCCGGGCTGCTGGGCGACTTCGACCGGTATCTGGCCCGCGGCGACATCGACTTCCAGCGGGACGGGGCCGGCTACCGGCTGGGCGCGTTCTGGCTGGACGACGCCGAGTACGAGGAACTGCTGGCCGAGCTGAACCAGGTCCTGCTGAGCCGGCTGCCCAACCAGCCCCGGCCCGGCCGCCGGCGCCGCCTGATCGGCAGCGTCCTCCTCCCCGGCGAGGAGGCGCCCTCCGGCGAGGAAGCGCGCGCCGGCGAGGAAGCGCGCCCCGGCGCGGACGGCGGGGACCCGTGCCCCTCGACCTGAACCTGCTCACCGCCCTGGACGCGCTGCTGGAAGAGGGCAGCGTGGCCGGGGCCGCGCACCGGCTGCACCTGTCGTCCCCGGCCATGAGCCGCACCCTGGGCCGGATCCGCGACGCCACCGGCGACCAGATCCTGGTCCGCACCGGGCGCACCATGACCCCCACCCCCTACGCGCTGGCGGTCCGGGCCGACGTGCACCGCCTGGTCGAGCAGGCCCAGGGCCTGCTGGCGCCCCAGCACGAGCTGGACCTGGCCACCCTGGACCGCACGTTCACCCTGAAGTTCCACGATGCCGTGACCACCGCGGCCGGCCCGGACCTGCTGGCCCGGGTCCGCGCGGCCGCCCCCGGCGTGCGCCTGCGCTTCCTGGCCGAAGCCGGCACCGACACCGCCGATCTCCGCCGCGGCGAAATCGACCTCGAAGCTGGCTCCACCCAGCCCACCGCCCCCGAAGTCCACTCCGACCTCATCGGCCACGACCGCCTCATGGTCGCGACCCCGCCTGCGGGCCCGGTCGCCCTCACCGTCGAGGAGTACGCCGCCGCCGACCACGTGATCGTCTCCCGCCGCGGCCGCCTGCGCGACCCGATCGACGAGGCCCTGGCCGCCCGGGGCCTGAGCCGCCACACCATCGCCACCGTCCCCACCCTCACCGCCGCCCTGGCCCTGGCCCACGCCACCGGCGCCCTGGTCGCGGTGCCCGAGCGCATGAGCGCCGCCCCCGCCGCC
>DASXJM010000314.1:0-6525 GCA_036497405.1 Streptosporangiaceae bacterium
AAGATCACCTTCATCGACACCCCGGGTCACGAGGCGTTCACCGCCATGCGAGCCCGCGGCGCCGAGACCACCGACCTGGTGGTCCTGGTCGTGGCGGCCGACGACGGTGTGAAGCCGCAGACCACGGAGGCGCTCAACCACGCCCAGGCGGCGGGAGTGCCGATCGTGGTCGCCGTGAACAAGGTGGACAAGGAGGGCGCCGACCCGCAGCGGGTCCGGGCCCAGCTCACCGAGTACGGCCTGGTGGCGGAGGAGTTCGGTGGCCAGACCCAGTTCGTCGACGTGTCGGCGACCAAGGGCATCGGCCTCGACAACCTGCTCGAGGCGGTCGTCCTGACCGCCGACGCCGAGCTGGACCTGCGGGCCAACCCGGACCAGGACGCCCAGGGCATCGCCATCGAGGCGCACCTGGACAAGGGCCGCGGCCCGGTCGGGACCGTGCTGGTCCAGCGGGGCACGCTGCACGTGGGCGACTCGATCGTCTGTGGCGACGCCTTCGGCCGCGTGCGGGCCATGCTGGACGAGAACGGCGACCCGGTCGACGAGGCGCCACCGTCCCGTCCGGTCCAGGTGCTCGGCCTGAGCTCCGTGCCGGGCGCGGGTGACAACTTCCTGGTCGTCACCGACGACCGGATGGCCCGGCAGATCGCCGAACGGCGCGAGGCGCGCGAGCGCACCGCCCAGTTCGTGAAGGGACGCCGGCGGGTCACGCTCGAGGACCTCGAGTCGGCCCTCAAGGCGGGCGAGCGCGAAGATCTGCTGCTCATCATCAAGGGCGACGTCTCCGGTTCGGTGGAGGCCCTGGAGGATGCGCTGCTCAAGATCGACGTCGGCGAGGAAGTCGGCCTGCGGGTCATCGGCCGCGGGGTCGGTGCCATCACCCAGGACGACGTCAACCTGGCCATCGCCTCGGACGCGGTGATCATCGGCTTCAACGTCCGGCCTGCGGGCCGGGCCGGCGAGCTGGCTCAGCGCGAGGGCGTCGACATCCGCTACTACTCGGTCATCTACCAGGCGATCGACGAAGTGGAAGCCGCGCTCAAGGGCATGCTCAAGCCGGAGTTCGAGGAAGTCCAGCTGGGCACGGCCGAGATCCGAGAGGTGTTCCGGGTGCCGCGGATCGGCAGCGTGGCCGGTTCCATCGTCCGGTCCGGCACGATCAACCGGAACAGCAAGGCCCGCCTCATCCGGGACAGCGTGGTCATCTCGGACAACCTCACGGTCGAGTCGCTCCGCCGGTTCAAGGACGACGTGACCGAGGTCCGCGAGGGCTTCGAGTGCGGTATCGGCATCGGCTACAACGACATCAGGGTCGAGGACGTCATCGAGACGTTCGAGATGCGGGAGAAGCCGCGGGCCTGATGTCGTCCCGGCCGGTGGTGCTCAGGCGGCCCGGGGTCGGCGCGGCGTGTACGTCGCCGCGCTGACCCTGGACGTCCTGCTCGGCGACATCCGGTCGCTGAAGCAGAAGCGTTCCGTGGTCCGCCCGCTCGTCGCGGACCTGCGGCGGCACTACCCAGGGGTCGCGGTGGCCGAGACCGGCCACCTCGACCTGCACCGCCGGGCCGAGATCGGTGTGGCGGTGGTGTCGGCCACCGCCACGAACGCGACCGAGGTACTCGGCGAGTGCGAGCGGCTCGTGGCCGCTCACCCCGAGATCGAGCTGCTGTCGGCCCGGCAGCGGCTGTTCACAGAAGAAGAAACCGAGGACTGACGGACATGGTGGACGCTGCCCGCGCACGCCGGCTCGGCGACCGGATCGCCCAGATCGTGGCCGAGATGCTGGAGATGCGGATCAAGGATCCCCGGCTGGGCTTTGTCACCGTCACCGAGGCGCGGCTGACCAACGACCTGCGCGAGGCGACGGTGTTCTACACCGTGTTCGGCTCGCCCGAGCAGCAGGCCGAAAGCGCCGCCGCCCTGGCCAGCGCGACCGGGGTGATCCGGTCCGAGGTCGGCAAGCAGACCGGCCTGCGGCACACCCCGTCGCTGACCTTCGTGGCCGACAACGTGCCCGACACCGTGCGGCACATCGAGGACCTGGTCGACCGGGCCCGGCAGGCGGATGAGGACCTGGCCCGGGTGCGGGAGGGTGCCGTGCCGGCCGGGGACGCCGACCCGTACCGCCACCCGGCCACCGACGACGAGGACGAGTGACCGCCAGCCGTACCCCCGGCGGGCGCGCCGCGCCGGCCGGGCTGGTCCTGGTCGACAAGCCGGCCGGGATGACCTCGCACGACGTGGTGGCCCGGATCCGGCGCCTGGCCGGGACCCGGAAGGTCGGCCACGCCGGCACCCTGGACCCCATGGCCACCGGGGTGCTGGTCGTCGGGGTGGAGAAGGCGACCCGGCTGCTCGGTCATCTGACCCTGGCCGACAAGCAGTACCTGGCCACCATCCGGCTCGGCCAGAGCACCAGCACCGACGACGCCGAGGGTGAGATCACGGCCGCCCCCGGCGCGGCCCGGGTGACCCAGGACGGGATCGCGACCGCGGTGGCCGCGCTGACCGGCCCGATCGAGCAGGTCCCGCCGGGGATCAGCGCGATCAAGGTCGGCGGCCAGCGCGCCTACAAGCTGACCCGGGACGGCCAGGCCCCGGACCTGGCCGCCCGCCCGGTCACCGTGCACGAGTTCGAGATCACCGCGCTGGTCCGCCCCAGCGACGCCGACGGTGACATCCTCGACCTGGAGGCCGCCGTCACCTGCTCCAGCGGCACGTACGTCCGGGCCCTGGCCCGCGACCTGGGCCAGGCCCTGGGCACCGGGGGCCACCTGACCAAGCTGCGCCGGACCCGGTCCGGGAGCTACCGGATCGAGGACGCGCGCACCCTGGACGAGCTGGCCGGCGACTTCACGGTCACTCCGCTGGCCGAGGCGGCCGCGGCCGCGTTCCCCCGCCTCGACCTGACCGCCGACCAGTCCCGGCTGGTGGCCCACGGCGGGCGCCTGCCCCCGGCCACCCTGCCGTCGGCCGGGTCGCCGGCCGCGGTCTTCGGCCCGGACGGGTCGCTCATCGCCCTGATGCAGGAGGAAGACGGCCGGACCCGGCCGCTGGCCGTGTTCGTGCCCTGAGCGCGCGCGTGGCACCCTTGGACACCAGGGGACCCGATCAAACGAAGGAGCCAACGTGCACCGCTGGTACGGGCTGGACGAGGTGCCCGACGACTGGGGCGCGTCCGTCGTCACCATCGGCGTGTTCGACGGCGTGCACCGCGGCCATCAGCGCATCGTCGCCCGGGCCGTCGAGCTGGCCCACGGGGACCTCCCGGTGGTGGTGGTCACGTTCGACCCGCACCCGGACGAGGTGGTCCGGCCCGGCTCGCACCCGCCGTTCCTGTCCACCGCCCGCCGCCGCGCCGAGCTGCTGGCCACCCTCGGCGCCGACGCCGTCTGCATGCTGCCCTTCACCTACGAGTTCTCCCAGCTCGGCCCGGACGAGTTCGTCCGCATGGTGCTGGTCGACCGGCTGCACGCCGCGGCCGTGGTGGTGGGGGAGGACTTCCGGTTCGGCCACCGGGCCGCCGGCGACGTGCCGCTGCTGGCCACGCTGGGGGAGAAGTATGACTTCAGCACCGAGGGCGTGCCGCTGCTGGCCGACGGCGGCGTGACGATCTCCTCGACCTACATCCGGGAGCGGCTGGAGGCCGGCGACGTGGCCACCGCGGCCCAGGAACTGGGCCGCCCGCACCGGGTCGAGGGCATCGTCTACCGCGGCCACATGCGCGGCCGCCAGCTGGGCTTCCCCACCGCCAACCTGGAGAGCCCGCCCCACACCGCCGTCCCCGGCGACGGCATCTACGCGGGCTGGCTGGTCAGCCTGGACGCCGACGGAGCCGAGTCCGGCCGCTGGCCCGCCGCCATCTCGGTCGGCCCCAACGCCACCTTCGGCGAGGCCGAGCGCACCGTCGAGGCCTACGCCCTCGACCGCGACGACCTCGACCTCTACGGCGCCCACGTGGCCATCGACTTCGTGGCCCGCCTGCGCGGCACCGAGCGTTTCGACTCCGTGGACGACCTGGTGACCCAGATGCACCACGACGTCGACAAGGCCCGGGAACTACTTACTCCGTGATAACTTGGAGTGTTGCTGGCGTACGCCGGCGGGTCTGCTGCACCCTCATGCGGCGGCCCAGGGGACCAAACTCTGCCGCGGTTCGCGGCGGTCCTCAGACTCACCAACGAATGACCTAAGGAGCCACGTGCCGCTCGATAACGCCGTGAAGAAGGAGATCATGGCGGACCACGCGACCGCTGAGGGTGACACCGGTTCGCCGGAAGTCCAGGTTGCGCTGCTGACCCGCCGGATCAACGACCTGACCGAGCACCTCAAGGTGCACAAGCACGATCACCACAGCCGCCGTGGCCTGCTGCTCCTGGTGGGGCGCCGCCGCCGGCTGCTGAAGTACCTCGCGAAGAAGGACATCACCCGCTACCGTGCGCTCATCGAGCGCCTCGGCCTGCGCCGGTAACTTTCTTCTGTCCGGCTGGGGTGGGCGCCACGCTCGCCCCGGCCGCTCAAACTACATAGCTCAACAGACATCCCGGGTCCCGGTGCCGAACGACGGGCCGGTCCTCGGTAGTGGTCCTCGGGTCCGCCCCATCGCGGACAGAGCCGGGGGCTTCAATCGAAGACCGGCCGCTGGGCAGACTTACGCCCCGGCCGCGCCGTCGCATCGCCACGGGGCCACGGGATCGACCGCAAGGAGGCCCACCCGTGGAGGGTGCGTACAGCGCCGAAGCCGTTATCGACAACGGTGAATTCGGCTCCCATAAGATCCGGTTCGAAACCGGCAAACTGGCCCAGCAGGCCGCCGGGTCATGCGTCGTCTACCTGGACGACGAGACCGTGATCCTGTCCGCCACCACGGCGGGCAAGCAGCCCCGTGAGGGTTTCGACTTCTTCCCGCTCACCGTGGACGTGGAAGAGCGAATGTATGCGATCGGCCGGATCCCCGGCTCGTTCTTTCGCCGCGAGGGTCGGCCGTCCGAGGACGCCATCCTCACCTGCCGCCTGATCGACCGGCCGCTCCGGCCGTCGTTCGTGAAGGGCCTGCGCAACGAGGTCCAGGTCGTCGAGACGATCCTGGCCCTGAACCCGGAGCACCTGTACGACGTGGTGGCCATCAACGCCGCCTCGCTGTCGACGCAGATCTCCGGGCTGCCGTTCTCCGGCCCGATCGGCGGGGTGCGGGTGGCCCTGATCAAGGGTCAGTGGGTCGCCTTCCCGAACCACTCCCAGTTGGACGAGGCCACCTTCGACATGGTGATCGCGGGCCGGGTCATCGAGAGCGGCGACGTCGCGATCATGATGGTCGAGGCCGAGTCCACCCCGAAGACGCTGAGCCTGCTGGCCACCGAGGGCAGCGGCGCGATCGCCCCGACCGAGGAGATCGTGGCCCAGGGCATTGAGGCGGCCAAGCCGTTCATCAAGATCCTGTGCGACACGCAGCAGCAGGTGGCCTCGCACGCGTCCAAGGAGACCCGGGAGTTCCCGGTCTTCCTGGACTACACCGAGGACATCTTCGAGGCCGTGGCCAGCGAGTTCTCCGATGAACTGGCCAAGGTGCTGACGATCGCGGGCAAGGCCGAGCGCGAGTCAGAGACCGACCGGGTCAAGGCCGAGGCCAAGGAGCGGCTCAGTGTCCGCTTCGAGGGCCACGACAAGGAGATCAGCGGGGCGTTCCGCGCGCTGACCAAGAAGCTGGTCCGCGAGCGGATCATCCGCGACGGCGTCCGCATCGACGGCCGCGGACTGGGCGACATCCGCCAGCTCTCGGCCGAGACGCATGTGCTGCCCCGGGTGCACGGTTCCGCGCTGTTCCAGCGCGGTGAGACCCAGATCCTGGGCGTGAGCACGCTGAACATGCTCCGGATGGAGCAGATGATCGACACGCTCAACCCGGAGCGCACCAAGCGCTACATGCACAACTACAACTTCCCGCCCTACTCGACCGGGGAGACCGGCCGGGTCGGCTCGCCCAAGCGGCGCGAGATCGGGCACGGTGCCCTGGCCGAGCGGGCCCTGCTGCCGGTGCTGCCGACGCGCGAGGAGTTCCCGTACGCCATCCGCCAGGTGTCGGAGGCGATCGGCTCCAACGGTTCCACCTCGATGGGCTCGGTCTGCGCCTCGACCATGGCGCTGCTGGACGCGGGCGTCCCGCTGAAGGGCATGGTCGCGGGCATCGCCATGGGCCTCATCCACGAGGGCGGCGAGTACGTGACGCTGACCGACATCCTCGGGGCCGAGGACGCCTTCGGCGACATGGACTTCAAGGTGGCCGGCACTCAGGACGTGATCACCGCCCTGCAGCTGGACACCAAGCTCGACGGCATCCCCGCCTCGGTGCTGGCGGCGGCGCTGACCCAGGCCCGCGCGGCCCGGCTGACCATCCTCGACGTGATGGCCGGAGCGATCTCCGCGCCGGGTGAGATGAGCCCGTACGCGCCGCGGATCCTGACCCTCAAGGTGCCGGTCGACAAGATCGGTGAGGTCATCGGGCCCAAGGGCAAG
Source organism: Streptosporangiaceae bacterium (assembly GCA_036497405.1). Lineage (GTDB taxonomy): Bacteria > Actinomycetota > Actinomycetes > Streptosporangiales > Streptosporangiaceae > Bog-532. Next base: position 6,514 of record DASXJM010000314.1, read on the forward strand.
ATGATCAACTCG
>DASXJM010000315.1:0-12678 GCA_036497405.1 Streptosporangiaceae bacterium
GCGGGACAGGTCGCCCTGGGCCACCGCGGTGGTGACCTGGGCGATGTTGCGCACCTGGTTGGTCAGGTTGGTGGCCATCGAGTTGACGCTGTCGGTCAGGTCCTTCCAGGTGCCGGCCTTGTTCGGCACGTTGGCCTGGCCGCCGAGGATGCCCTCGGTGCCGACCTCGCTGGCCACCCGGGTGACTTCCCCGGCGAACGCGGACAGCGTGGCCACCATCATGTTGATGGCTTCGGCCAGGTCGGCGACCTCGCCCTTGGCGTCGACCGTGATCTGCTGGCTCAGGTCGCCGCGGGCCACGGCCGTGGCCACCTTGCCGATCGAGCGCACCTGATCGGTCAGGTTGGACGCCATCACGTTGACGTTGTCGGTCAGGTCCTCCCAGGTGCCGGACACGCCCCGGACGTGAGCCTGGCCGCCCAGCCGGCCCTCGCTGCCCACCTCGCGGGCGACCCGGGTCACCTCGTCGGCGAACGCGGACAGCTGGTCGACCATGGTGTTGACGGTGTTCTTCAGCTCGAGGATCTCGCCCCGGGCGTCGACCGTGATCTTCTGGCTCAGGTCGCCCTGGGCCACCGCGGTGGTGACCTGGGCGATGTTGCGGACCTGGTCGGTCAGGTTGCCCGCCATCGCGTTGACCGACTCGGTCAGGTCCTTCCAGGTGCCGGACACGTTGGGGATGGCGGCCTGCCCGCCCAGCTTGCCCTCGGTGCCGACCTCACGGGCGACCCGGGTGACCTCGGAGGTGAACGCGCCGAGCTGGTCGGCCATGCCGTTGAACACGGTGGCGATCTGGTCCATCAGCGGGTCGCCGGTCTCGCGCAGCCGGATGCTGAAGTCGCCGCCGCGGACGGCGGTCAGCCCGGCCAGCAGCTGTTCCAGTCCGGATTCGTCCAGCTGACGGCCGGTGGTCACCAGGTCGGTCATCGGGGCTCCCCAGCGAGCGGGCGGTCAGGGGGGTCGAGCTTGCGCGGATCGTGACCCATGGTGTGATCCAGTGGGTCACCAGAACGTTTGCCGCGTGGCAACATTAATAAAACCAGCACCGGATCGGGCACCTCCACGGCCTTCATGTTCCCATAGTGGCCACCACCCGAGAAGGTGTCAGCAGGTCCAGCCGTCCGTGCACGGCGAGGTGCGCCACTGGGTATGACCACCCCACGGCGAGAAGGAAGGTCGGTGAGCGGTGCCGCCTGACCGCCCGCAGGGCACACCGGGTCCGCCGGGCGCGGCCGGAGCTCCGGGCGCTCCGGGCGCTCCGGGCGCCGAGCCCCGGCGGCTGGCCGCGGTCATCGACCGGCAGCGCCAGGAACTGGAGCAGGCGCGGGCCGAGGCCGCGGCCCGGTCCGTGGCCGACATGGCCAAGGGCGTGCTGATCGAACGGCTCGGCTGCACCCCGGCCGAGGCCACCACCCAGCTGACCGCGCTGGCCCGGGAGGCGGGCACGCCGGTGGCCGAGATCGCCGCCGCCATCATCGGCCCCGACGCGGCCCGGGCGGCCGGCCTGGACGAGCCGGGGGCGGCCGGATCGGCGCCCCCGCCGGCGGCGGCCCCCGTGTCCAAGCTGGGCAACCGGCTGGCCGAGGTGGCCACCGAGCTGGCCACCGACGGCGGGGAGTTCGCGGCCGCCGTGCTCGACCAGGCCCTGGCCCCGCTGGGGGCGGCCGCGGTGGCGCTGTGGCTGATCGGCGCGGACGGCAGCCTGCGGCTGCTCGGGGAGGCCGGGCTGGGCCCGGCCGAAGCCAGCCGCTGGCAGCGGATCCCGCCCCAGATGGACTGCCTGGAACAGCGGGTCGCGGGCGGCGCACCGGACCTGTGGCTGACCAGCGGCCCCGATCTGGGCGCACCGTCCCCTGGCCGGCCGGCACTGCCGGGCCACTGGCCGGACGGGGCCCGCGCGGTGATCGCGCTGCACGACCGGGCCTCGGCGCTGCTGGGCGTGATGGAAGTGTGCTGGCCGCGGCCGCGGGCCGAGTTCCCCGACGCCCTGCGCCAGCAGGCCGCCGACCTGGCCGGCTCCTGCGCCCAGCTGCTGAGCGACCGGGTGGCCCGCGGCGAGCTGGCCCCGGCCCGGTCCCGGCCGGCCCTGCGGGGCCTGCTCGACGGGCTGCTGGACACCATGCTGGTGGCGTCGGCGGTGCGTGACCCGGACGGCACCGTGACCGACTTCCGCATCGACCACGTCAGCGGCGAGTTCCCCGACTCGGCCGGGCGGCGCGCCATCGACCTGACCGGGCGGACCCTGGTCGAGGCCTACCCGATGGCCGCGCTGCCCGGCGGCGTGCTGGACCTGGCCGCGCGGGCGCTGGCCACCGGGCAGGCCCAGTTCCGGCCGGGCCCGCTGACCACCGCCCCGGCCGGGGAGGTGACCGGGACCATCACCGACGTCCGGATCACCCGGTTCTTCGACGGCGTGGTGATCGCCTGGCGGACCGCCATCGAGGCCGACCGGCTGGCCACGCTGCTGGGGCAGATCCAGCGGCTGGGCCGGATCGGCGGCTGGGCCGAGAACCTGCTGACCGGCCGGGCCGACTGGACCGAGGCCGCGTTCGGGCTGTTCGGGCTGCCGGCCCGGGCGGGCACGGCCATCCCCCTGGCCGAGCTGCACTCCTACGTGACCGGGGCCGACGTCCCCGCGGTGCGCGAGTTCCGGGACACCCTGCTCCGGATCGGGCTGCCCGCCAGCACCACGTTCCGTATCGTCCGGGCCGACGACGGGAGCGTGCGCCAGATCCGGGTGTTCGCCGAGCCGGTGCTGGGCCCGGCCGGAACGGCGGAGTCGGTGCGGGGCGCGTTCCAGGACATCACCGCCGAGTACCAGACCCGGGTCGTGCTGGCCGCCACCCAGGACCAGCTGGCCGACTCCGAGCAGCGGGCCGCCGAGGAGCACCTGCTGGCCGTGCGGCTGCAGCGGGCCATCCTGCCGCCCACGGTCCCGCCGGTGGAGGCAGCCGGCATCGAGGTCGCGGTGCGCTACCGGCCGGCCGGGCCGGGGCACCTGGTCGGCGGCGACTGGTACGACACCCTGCTCCTGCCCAGCAAGGAAGTGCTGGTCGTGGTGGGGGACATCGCCGGGCACGGGATCGACGCGGTCACCGGCATGGTCGCGGCCCGCAACTGCCTGCGCGGGCTGGCCGTGACCGGAGCCGGGCCGGGAGCGCTGCTGGCCTACCTGAACAGCGCGATCTGCCACCTGATCGACGGAGTGGTCGGCACCGTGGTCTGCGGCCTGTACCAACCAGGCGACCGGGTGCTGCGGTGGGCCCGGGCCGGGCACCTGCCACCGGTGGTCATCCACGACGGGCAGGCCACCACCCTGGGGCTGCCCCAGGGCGTGCTGCTGGGCAGCGACCCGGACGCCCGCTACGAGGAATTCACCACCCCGCTGGCCCTCGGCGACACCATGCTGCTGTTCACCGACGGCATGATCGAGCGGCGGGACACCCCGATCACCGACGCGCTGGAGGAGTTCGCGCAGCGGGCGGCCCAGCCCTACCAGAGCGGGCCGCCGCCGTCGGCGTCCCGGCTGGCCGACCACGTGCTGGAGCACGCCGCCTCCGACACCGGCGACGACGCCTGCCTGGTGGCGGTGCGGATCCGCTGAGACGCGCGGTTCGCTAGGAGGTGGCCGGGAGCTCGGCGTCGGCCGGCGGCTCGCCGCTGGCCGCGGGCGGGCCGCCCGCGATCGCGTCGTCCACGCTCTCGTACAGCGGCAGCCGGTAGGCCAGCCCGGTGATCCACAGCGCCTTGGCCGGGCGGTACTTGGCCCCGGCCAGCACCAGGCCGCCGGAGGCGGACAGCCGCTTGTAGTGGCCGACGATGACGGCCAGGCAGCCGGTGTCCATGAACGTCACGTCGGACATGTCGATGACCAGCTGACGGCTGCCACGGCGGGCCGTGGTCAGGTACTGGTCAAACTGGTCCCGTGAGGTCAGGTCGAGGTTGCCCGACACTTTGACCACGGTGAACGCATCGCGCTGCTCCGATGACAGGGACAGCACCTCGGCCTGCCCTTCCTGCTGATCGGTCCCGTAAACACCGCTTACGATACAGGTCCGCCCGGGGGTTCTGGAGGCTCAGCGCAGCTTCATTCGCAGCTGGACCTGAGTACCGGACCGGGTGCTCTGGATGCGCAGGTCGTCGCACACCATCCGGGCCACCTCCAGGCCCATGCCGCCGTGCTCGGCCGGGCGCTTGGGCACGCTGCCGGACGCATCCGGCCAGTGGCCCTCATCGCTGATCTCGGCCAGGGCGGCGCGGCCCTCGGCCCACAGCCGCAGGGTGGCCTCGGGCGAGCCGTGCCGGACGGCGTTGGTGGCGATCTCGTTGACCGCGATCACGAAGTCGTCGGCGACGTCGGCGGCCAGGCCGGCCCGCCGGGCCCAGGACGCGGTCCGGCGCCGGACCAGGGGCAGGTCAGCGGCCCGGAACGTCATGTCCAGGGGCTCAGGCGGCTTGGACCGCGAGCCTGGCCGCAGACGCTGCCGCGAACCGTCTTTCACTCCCCCACCTACCCTGGAACCGCTGCTTACGCCGCCGGTGCGGCCGGCACGCCGGGCCGCCCGGTCCCCCTTCGTTGGAGTCCTTCTGCCCAGCTTTCGCGCCGCCATCCCGCCTCAGGGCTCATTTCGCGGGCAGGAAAACGATGCCATCCGGACGTGAACGCTACCACCGCCCCCGGTACCCATTTCCAGGCCACGCCGGCCATTTCGTTATCGGCTGTACCACAAGGTGAGACAGCAGTTCCATATTCCGGTCATGGTGGTCCAGCATCCGCGCCTGGCCACGGTCCGCCAGGTGGCGGCCCGGCGGCCCGAGCCGGCCGTGGACCACGGGCGGCGGCAGGCTTCGGCCCGCCGGCCCGTCTAGGCTGCCTGCGAACGGGCTACCCCGCCTTGACGGTCGCCCGGCGCGCCCCCTAGCCTCGCCCACGGAAAAGCTATTCCCTCCTGCTGGGCAGATCGGACGGGAACCACGTGACGGAGCTGGACGCATCACCGCGTGCCCTGGAGGTTGGCCCCGCGGCCCCGACCGGTACGGCGCGCACGACGCACCGGCCGCTCACCGGGCCCGGCGCCACCTTGACCGCGGGCCTGCTGCACGACTGGCAGCGGCGCAACCGGGAGGCCAGCCTGCCGCTGGCCCTGCGCCAGCTGGAGGTGGCCGGCAACCTCGACAACATGCGGGCGGCGGCGGCGGCCGGCCGGGCGCCGGTAGCCCGGCCGGGCGGGCTGACCCGGGCCGCGGACTCGGTGCGCCCGGCCAACGTGGGCGAGGGCCCGACGGCGGACGCCGCTCCCCAGTACCACGGGCCGGTGTTCATGGACTCCGACATCTACAAGACGCTCGAGGCCATCGGCTGGGAGCTGGCCCGGGAGCCGGGCAGTGGCACCGGCCAGACCCTGGCCGCCTTCGCGGCCAGCACGGTCGGGCTGCTCGAGCAGGCCCAGCAGCCCGACGGCTACCTGGACTCCTATATCCAGGTCAGCGGCGAGCCGCGGTACTCCCGGCTGTCCTCCAGCCACGAGATGTACTGCGCGGGCCATCTCATCCAGGCCGCGGTGGCCCTGCACCGGACCGCGGCCCACCCGGTGGCCGGGAGCGGGACCGCGGCCCGCCGGGCGGCCGGGCACGAGGAGGTCGCGACCCGGCTGCTGACCGTGGCCCAGCGGGTGGCCGATCACCTGGTGGACACCTTCGCGGGCCAGGAGCGGGGCCTGGACGGGCACCCCGAGGTCGAGACCGCCCTGGCCGAGCTGTACCGGGAGACCGGCGAGCGAGCCTACCTGGACCTGGCCAGCCAGTTCGTGGAACAGCGCGGGCGCGGCCTGGCCGGGGACTCCGGCCGGGGCCACCGCTACCTGCAGGACCACATGCCGGTCCGCCGGGCCGTGACCGAGGAGGGCCACGCGGTGCGGGCCCTGTACCTGGAGGCGGGGGTGGCCGACGTGGCCACCGAGACCGGGGACGAGGAGCTGCTGGCCGCTTCGATCCGGCGCTGGGAGGACATGGTCGCGACCAAGACCTACCTGACCGGCGGGAACGGGTCCCGCCACTCCGACGAGGCGTTCGGCGACCGGTTCGAGCTGCCGCCGGACCGGGCCTACAACGAGACCTGCGCCGCCATCGCCAGCTTCCACTGGTCCTGGCGGCTGCTGCTGGCCACGGGCGACGCCCGCTACGCCGACCTGATGGAACGCCTGCTCTACAACGCGTTCGCGGCCGCGATCTCCACCGACGGGCAGAAGTTCTTCTACGTCAACCCGCTCCAGCGGCGGTCCGACCACGTGGAGGGCGACGACCCGGCCCGGCGGCACGAGTGGTTCTCCTGCGCCTGCTGCCCGCCCAACATCATGCGCCTGCTGGCCTCGGTCCAGCACTACCTGGCCAGCACCGACGGCCACACCCTGTTCCTGCACCAGTTCGCCGGGGCCGAGATCACGGCCCCGCTGGACCAGGGCACGCTGGCGGTCGCGATGTCGGCCGACCTGCCCTGGACCGGTGAGGTCACGGTGCGGGTCAAGCAGGCCCCGGACGCCCCGGCCGGGCTGGCCCTGCGCGTCCCGGCCTGGAGCAGCCTGCCCCGGCTACAGGTCAACGGCGAGCGGGTCGACCCCGGGCCGGCCGAGCGCGGCTACCTGACCGTGACCCGCACCTGGCGGCCCGGGGACGTGCTGACCTGGACCAACAGCTTGGCCCCGCGCTGGGTGTACCCGCACCCGCGGATCGACGCGGTGCGCGGCTGCGTGGCGGTCGAGCGCGGCCCGCTGGTCTACTGCTTCGAGACCGTGGACCAGGCCGACGGCACCGACCTGGATGACCTGGCCCTGGTGGCGGGGAGCGCGCTGACCGACCAGCCGGCCACGCTGCCGGAAATCGGCCGCACGGTCACCGTGGACATGGACGCCCGGCCCGCCCGGGCCGGCCGGCCCGATGAGCTGCCCTACACCCCGACGGTGCCGGGCGGCCCGCTGGGCAGCGTGGCCTCGGCCGGGCAGCGGGCCACGGCCGTGCCCTACTTCCAGTGGGACAACCGGGACGGCCAGCCCATGCGGGTCTGGCTGCCGGCCATCATGGCCTGATGACGATCATGGTGCGGGCCGCCACCGCGGCCGACGCGCCCGCGGTGGCGGCGATCTACGCCCCGGTGGTGACCAGTAGCGCTGTGACCTTCGAAGAGCAGCCGCCGACGGCGGACGAGATCGGCCGCCGGATGCTGGCCCGGCCGCGGCTGCCGTGGCTGGTGGCCGACGACGACGGCCGGGTCGCGGGCTACGCCTACGCCTCGGCCCACCGGGCCCGGCCCGCCTACCGCTGGTCGGCCGAGTCCTCGGTCTACCTGGACCCGGCCTACCAGGGCCGGGGCCTGGGCCGGCGCCTGTACGAGCGGCTGATCACCGAAGTCCGCGGCCTGGGCTACCGGTCGCTCTACGCCGGGATCGCACTGCCGAACCCGGCCAGCGTGGGGCTGCACGAAGCACTCGGGTTCACCCCGGTCGGGGTGTTCCGCGACGTCGGTTACAAGCTCGGGGCCTGGCGGGACGTGGGCTGGTGGCAGTACGCGCTGAGCCCGGGCTCGGACGCGGGTGCGGACGTGGCCGGGGCTCAGGCCGAGCCGCGTTCCTGGACGGCCTGAGCCGTGGCCGGCCGCGAGCTGGTGGTGCTCGGGACCGCGAGCCAGGCCCCGACCCGGACCCGCAATCACAACGGCTACCTGCTGCGGTGGGACGGCCAGGGACTGATGTTCGATCCGGGTGAGGGCACCCAGCGGCAGATGCTGCTGGCCGGGGTGCGGGCCAGCGAGATCAACCGGATCTGCCTGACCCACTTTCACGGCGACCACACCCTCGGGCTGCCGGGCGTGCTCCAGCGGATCGCCCTGGACCGTGTCCACCATGACGTCGTCTGTCACTATCCAGCCCAAGGACAGACCTTCTTTGAAAATCTTCGGCACGCCGCCTATTTCCACGACGTGGCGACCGTGCGGGAACGCGCGGCCGACGGGGACCCGGACGTGCTCGCGGAAACCGATGCCTGGCGGCTGCTGGCCCGGCCGCTGTCGCACCGGGTGCCCACCGTCGGCTACCAGCTGGCCGAGCCGGACGGGCGCCGGATGCGGCCGGACCGGCTGACCGCGCTGGGCATCAGCGGGCCCGCCGTCGGGCGGCTGGCCGCCGCGGGCAGCCTGGAGGTCGATGGCCGCCGCGTCGGGCTGGACGAGGTGAGCGAGCCCCGGCCCGGCCAGCGGTTCGCGTTCATCATGGACACCCGGCTGTGCGACAACGCCTTCGCCCTGGCCGACGGGGCCGACCTGATCGTGTGCGAGGCCACATTCCTGGACGCCGACGCCGAGCTGGCCCCGGCCTACGGGCACCTGACCGCGCGGCAGGCGGGCCAGATCGCGGCCGAGTCCGGCGTGCGCACGCTGGTGCTGAGCCACTTCTCGCAGCGTTACACGCATCAGGATCCGCGGCGGTTCTCGGACGAGGCGGGGGCGGTGTTCGGCGGGGAGATCGTGGTCGCCAGCGACCTGGACCGGGTCCCGGTCCCGTCCCGGCGGGGGTGACACCCCGGCGAGGGTGACGCCCAGCCTGCCGCTGCGGCCTGCCGTTCCGCGCGGCTACTGGGCGCCGCCCCGCCGGTGTGAAGGCCGACGCCCCTCTCGCGCGGCCCTCCGGTCCCGGGCCTGCGGCGCCAAGCCAGCGCACCGGATGACCGGTGCCAGCACCGCGGACGGCGAGGACGCCCGGCTGCGCCCGGGCGCCCCGCCGCCGTTGCCCGCTCCCTATCCCTAAGAGCGCCGGCCTGGCCGAGAGTGTTACACCGTTTTCCGGCTTTTCAGCGAATTGGTTTCAGTTGATGGGCTGGCGTCCGAGGGCGGGTGGCTCCCGGCCCGCGAACAGCCAGCCCCCGGCCGCGGCCAGCAGCGGCATCCCGACCAGCAGGATGACCAGGTTGGTGACCGGCACCGCCGACAGCGCCGACAGGCCGCCTTCCAGGGTGTCGCCGCGGAAGTAGGCCACCGCGGCCAGGTAGCCGGCGCCCACCCCCAGCACCGCGCCGAGCAGGCCCAGCGCCCCGGCGGTGACCGCGGTCAGCGTCCGCCGGGTCTGGCCGCTGGCCCCGGTGGCGGTCAGCGTGCGCAGGTCGGACGCGGTCTCGCTGCGGATCAGGCCCACGCTCAGGGCCAGCACGCCCAGGGCCAGCAGCACGCCGAATACCGTGGCCCAGTCGATGATCTTGTTCAGCGACGGGATGCTGGACCGGGTCTCCACCGACAGCCCGGCCGCGGCCGCCGCCAGCTGGGCGCTCTTGATCTGGCTCGCGGTCAGCGGGCGCGGGGTCTGGATCAGCCAGCCGGACACGATCGGCCGCAGGCCCAGTTGGTGAACGGCGTGCTCGGTAATGACCGTGTTCGGGGCCGAGGTACCTGACGGCAGCGCGCTGACCTGTTGGATGGCCGGGTTGGCCAGGCAACTGCCCGCCGGGCAGGGGAACTGCCCCGGGCCCTCGGCCCGGAAGCCGAGGGCGCTGCCGTAGGTGAGCTGCATCTTCGACAACCCCGACAAACCGGGCCGCATGGTGAGGATGTCGGCGCCTGGCCGGACCGTGCCCGGCGAGATCCCGAACGAACGCAGCAGGGCCGGGGTGGCCACGAACACCGGCCCGGACCAGTTCCGGCCCGAGGCCGCATGCTGCAGCGAGGCCGTGGTGATGTCCAGCTCGGTCACCTGATGAGAGCCCAGCGCGGTCGCCAGCTGGCCCGCGGCCGTGTGCATGGCCTGGATCCGGCGTCCGGTGACCGGTCCGGAGGCCCGGCCGTTCGGCCCGGGCGGCCCCTGCCCGTAGGCACCGTTGGGGGTGTAGGCGATCAGCTGGCTGGAGGTCAGATTGGGCCCGGCGTAGTCGAGCACGTTGGCGTAGCGGGCCGCCGACACGATCGAGATCATCACCGCGATCAGCACCCCGAGGCTGATCGCGGCCAGCGCCGAGCCCGACCTGGCCCGGTACCGGGCCAGGTCCCGTAGGGCCAGCCGGGCCGAGATCGGCGTGTGCCGGGCCAGCCGCCCGAGCAGGGCCAGGCACATCGGCGCCAGCAGGATCACCCCGGCGATCAGGACCACGAACCCGCCGACCACGGCCAGCATCGCCGGCCCCTGGCTGTGATCGGGACCGGTCTGGCTGCCCGCGTAGGTCAGCAGGCCGAACGCCACTGCCAGCACGACCACACCAGGCACGGCCGACCGGCGGACCCGCTTGGGCGGGGCCGGTCGTCCGGCCAGCGCGGCCACCACCGGGATCCTGGTCACGGCCCGGGCCGGGCGCGCCGCGGCCAGGTAGGTGGCCAGCACGGCCAGGCCCATGGCCGGGACGATTACCGCCCACGGCAGCGCGAACGGAGCGATCACGTGATGGGAGCTGCTGACCACGCGCGGCCGGTAGGCCAGCCAGGCGGCCAGGCCGACCGCGGCCCCCAGCAGCGTCCCGGCCACCCCGACGACCAGGCCGTTGGCCCGCACCACGAGCCGGACGTTGCGGTCGGTGGCGCCGATGGCACCGAGCATGCCCAGGGCCCGTAGCCGCCGCTGGGCCAGCACGGTGAAGCCGCCCACCGCCACCAGCGCGATCAGCAGCATGCCCGTGGTGGCCAGGGCCAGGGTGATGGTGGCGGGATTGACCGCGTTGCCGGACGCCGCCGACTGGCGTGAGACCACGTTCGAGCCGAGCTGTCTGGCGTCGCGCCCGCCCCCGTTGAACAGCACGGTGACGCCGGTCGGGGCCCGCACCTGGCCCGGCGTCACCAGCGCGAACTCGTCCAGCAAGCTCTGCGGGTTCTGCACGATGCCGGTCACGGTCCGGGACACGCCACCTTGCCGCCAGACGCTGCCCACGTGGAGGTCGAACTGGCGGGCCAGGTCGGGGGTCAGCGCGACCTGGCCCGGCCCGGCCGGGTAGTGCCCCTGCAGCAGCGAGAGCATGGGCCCGCCGAACGGGCCCCGCCGGTCCTGGGCCCGCAGGCTGTAGGTGCTGGTGCTACCAGGAATCTGCAGGACCTGGTTCTCTATCACGTCGGTGGGCCCGAAGCGATGCCGCAGCGAGGCGATCTCGCGGGCCAGGTGCGGGTCATTGCCGCCGAAGGTGGCCAGGTCCTGGGCGGTGCCGAACTCGCCGCTGGGCCGGCCCTGGGAGTTGGTGGCCACCGCCGCGCCGACGAAGGTCGCGGCCACCGCCACCGTGATCAGGGCCAGCACCAGCAGTTGCTGGCGCCACTCGCGGCGGAACAGCCGCCAGGCCCAGCGGATCACCGCCCGGCGCGCGGGGACGCCCCCGTCCCGGGTCCCCGCGCCGGTAGGTTCCGAGCCCGCCGGGCGTTCCTGCAGCGTGGTGCTCATGGCGTCTGCCCCTGGCTGAGCAGGGACTCGGGCCCGGGCGGGGGCATGGTCTGGTCGATGATCTTGCCGTCGCGCAGGAACACCACCCGGTCGGCCCAGGAGGCCAGCTGGGCGTCGTGGGTGACGACCACCGCGGCCACCCCGCGCTTGCAGGCACTGTGGATCAGCCGCATGACGGCCTCGGCATTGCCCGAATCCAGCGCCCCGGACGGCTCATCGGCCAGCAGCAGCCGCCGCTCCCCGGTCAGCGCGCGGGCGATCGACACCCGCTGCCGTTCACCCCCGGACAGCTGGTCCGGGAACCGGCCCGCCGCCTCGGCCAGCCCGACTTCGTCCAGGCCGCGCAGGCTGGCGGCGCGGGCGGTCCGGGACGAGACTCCGTCCAGCTCCAGCGGCAGGGCCACGTTCTCGGCCGCGGTCAGCCCGGGCAGCAGGTTGAAGTCCTGGAACACGTACCCGACCGTGCGCCGCCGCAGCCGGGCCCGGGCCCGCGCCGACAGCTCACCCAGCGGCGCCCCGGCCACCAGGACCTCGCCCTGGTCGGGCTCTTCCAGGCTGCCGGCGATCGTGAGCAGGGTGGACTTGCCGGACCCGCTCGGGCCCATCACCGCCACCATCTGACCGGCGCCGACCGTCAGGTCCACCCCGGCCAGCGCGTGAACCGCGGCCGCGTCCGTTCCATAGGTTTTTGCCACACCCCGTAGCTCCAGTACAGACATCCCCGTCTCCTTTGGTGAACCCCCCGGGTCGTGCGGTTTCATCGCCGGGTCCCCGCCCGGCGGCGCAGCCGGGGCAGCGGAGCAATCGGCTCCGTCGCCGGCTGGTTCGGAGGATCGATGGCGGCCCGCTTGATCCGGCCGTCGGCGGAGTCCAGCCAGCGGACCACCGCGTCGAGCCGGAACAGTTCGGCGTCGACCACCAGGGCCAGGTTCAGATCGGACCCGGCCTCCTCCTCTTTGATCCGCGTCCACTGCTGCATCAGCTGCACCAGGTAGCGGCGGTGGGCCTGAATGACCTCATGCACGTCGACGCCGGGCACCGTGGTGGCGACCAGCACCTTCATGACCAGCTCATCGCGCGGCGGCGAGGCCAGGTCGGGCGGCGTACGCAGCCACCCGGCCAGCTCGTCGCCCCCGGCCGCGGTGATCCGGAAGCCCTTCTGCGGACCCTCGTCCGGCTCACCGTCGGACTCGACCAGCCCGTCCCGCTCCAGCCGCTGCAAGGTCGTGTAGACCTGCCCGACGTTGAGCGGCCAGACCTCGCCGGTCCGGGCCTCGAACTCTTC
>DASXJM010000316.1:0-15052 GCA_036497405.1 Streptosporangiaceae bacterium
GCCGGTGTGGGGGTGTCCTGGGATTCGTGGGCCGCTGAGGCGAGCGGGGCGTCTGGGGCACTCACGGGACGTTGCGTGTCCTGGGTGCGGTGCGCGCGCAGCGTGAAAGGGTGGGCGGATTCGCGATGGCCGCGGGAACGGCGGTCGGCCTTTCTGGTGGAGGAAGCATGCGGAGAGGCTGGTCGGGGCGATGGTGATCGGCTGGCCCGGCCCGGCATGCGTGACGGCGGCATGATGTCCTTCGAATTAAAAATACGGAACGGTTCGTTTCGAATACCTTTGTCATGAACAGTACCAATGGAGCGGGTATTCCGGCTGGCCAGATGGGTGAAGGTGACCCAATGAACACTGATGGGCCGTCGGCCGAGGGCCGCACAGTCGCGGGCGGGGCTGGTCCCGGCTCCGGCGCCCCCACCGGAAGCGGGGCGGCCGGTCCCGGCTCCGGCACCCCGGCCGGAAGCGGGCCCGCAGGGGCGGGTGGCGACGCCAGGGCGACGGGGGCGACGCCGCAGCGGGGACGGCCGCGCAGCGAGCAGGCGGACCGGGCCATCCTGGCCGCAACCCTGGAGTTGCTGGCCGAACGCGGGATCGCGGGGATGTCGATCGAGGAGGTCGCGTCCCGGGCCGGGGTCGGGAAGGCCACCATCTACCGGCGCTGGTCGTCCAAGGGCGCCCTGGCGCTGGACGCCTTCCTGGCCGAATTCCGGGGCCAGCAGCCGCTGCCCGACTCCGGCTCACTGCGCGGTGACCTGCGGGCCTCGCTCCGGGCCTGGGTTCATGCGGTGACCCGGACCCCGGTGGGCCGGATCCTGGCCGACCTGATCGGCGAGATCCAGCACGACAAGGACCTGGCCGTCAGCTACCGCGAGCGCGTGCTCGAGCCGCTGCGCCAGCAGCATCGGATCATGCTGGACCGGGCCATCGCCCGGGGCGAGATTCCGGCCGGCACCGACCGCGAGGTGGCTCTGGACCTGATGTTCGGCGCGTCCCAGCACCGGCTGCTGCTCGGGCACCTCCCCCTCACCGAGCAGTTCGTCGGCCAGGTGGTGGACGTGATCGTCGCGGGACTCCAGGCACTCCAGTCACCCTGATCAAGCTGCGTCACTAAGCCCCTTGTGAGCACGTTTGGAGGTTGCGGGGCAGAGGTAAGTTGCTGGTACGGGATGGGAAGTGATGCCCCGATGGGGAAGTTCGAACGGCAGCTCCGTGACCTGATGTCCTCGTTCCGGTCGGTCTGGCGCTGGCGCGCCCGGTCCGGGCCGGACGACCCCCGAGCCCGCGGTGGACGGCCGCGACCGGACCTTGGCGACCTGCGTCGCAACGATGCGGGCCAGAAGGCCGAGGAGATGTACCGCGACCTGCGGAGCGGCGAGGCTGGCCGCAAGGCACAGGAGGCGTTCCGCGACCTCCGCGGCAGCGAGACCGGCCGCAAGGCCGAGGAGGCCCTGCACGACCTCCGCGGCAGCGACACCGCCCGCCGGGCGCAGGACCGGGTCCGCGAGTTCCGGGCCAGCGAGACCGGGCGCAAGGCCGAAGCCACCATCCAGGAGGCCGAAGCCGCCGCCCGCGCGGCGTACCTGCGGTTGCGTAAGTCCATGGGTGAGGATCGCTAAAGCTTCTGACGCTGACGGGGTGACGGTGGGCTCCGTCGCGGCTTCGCCTCGCTACTGAACGTCACTCTCTAACCGCACACACAGGTTGAGCTGATGTGCGATTTTCGAACTATCGGAAAACGTATGCCTTTTGGGCGGGTTGCTGAACCAACGCCTTGGCCAGCACGTATATGCTTCATTAAGGCTTGGCTTGTTACCAATACGCTACTTGCGGTGATATCGGGCTTGACCAGCCGAAAATGTGAGCGATAACATCATCAAAAGTCACCAGTAGTTCGGCTCCGCTGAGTGGCGGGAGTTTACCGAGCTTCGGCTCCGCGGCTGAGCAGCCAGAGTTACCAGGACTTCGGCCCCTCGGTGGGGAGGCGGGATCCGGGAATCTTCGGCCTTGGCGGGGAGACGGACTTCGGGAGCTTCGGCTCGGCCGGGAACGACACAAGCCGGGGCAGGACCATCCGGTCTCCAGCCCGGGCGGCTGGGAGCCGGTGGGCTGGTTCCGCTGTGCTGGTTCCGCTGCGCTACTGGTGTCAAAGGGAGGCCAAGGTGCCGTCGTCACCGCGTAATCCGGGCCGGCTGGGCTCGGGTGCCCTGGCGCGGGGCAAAACGACGGCCATCGGCCGCCAGCCGGGGGGCGGACGCCCGCCGGTGATGGCGGACGTGGCCCAGCTGGCCGGGGTCTCCCATCAGACCGTCTCCCGGGTGCTCAACAACCACCCGAACGTGCGCCCGCACACCCGCGAGAAGGTGCTCGAGGCCATCCAGCAGCTGGCCTACCGGCCCAACGCGGCGGCCCGGGCGCTGGTCACCCGGCGCACGCACACCCTCGGCGTGATCAGCATCGACTCCACCCTGTACGGGCCGGCCATGATGCTCGACGGGATCGAGCGGGCGGCCCAGCACGGCTACTTCGTGCTCATCGCCAGCCTGCCCGCGCTGGACCGGCGGTCGATGCTGGACACCGTGGACCGCTTCCTCGGGCACTCGGTCGAGGGCATCATCGTCATCGCACCGCAGACTTCGGCGGTGGCCGCACTCAGCCACGTGCCGTCCGACCTGCCGCTGGTCGCGGTGGGCTGCGGCACCCGCGCGCCGCTGACTTCGGTGGCCGTGGACAACGCGGCCGGAGCCAGTACCGCGACCCGGTACCTGCTGGACCTGGGGCATGAGACCGTCTACCACGTCGCCGGGCCGAGCAGCTGGCTGGACGCACGGGAACGCACGGACGGCTGGCGGGCCGCGCTGCGGGAGGCAGGCGCCCCCGAGCCGGAGCTGATCACCGGCGATTGGTCGGCGCGGTCCGGGTACCAGATCGGTCAGGAGCTGGCCCGCCGGCCCGAGGTCACCGCGGTGTTCTGCAGCAACGACGTGATCGCGCTGGGGCTGATCCGGGCCCTGAGCGAGGCCGGGCGCCGGGTTCCCGAAGACGTCAGCGTGGTGGGCTTCGACGACGTGCCGGAGGCCGGTTTCTACCTGCCCCCGCTGACCACGGTGCGGCAGGACTTCAGCGAGCTGGGCCGGCGCGCGCTGGATGCGCTGGTCGAGCGGATCGCCTACGGCGGCGGCCCCGGTGACCACCTGCGGGTAGCGCCGGAGTTCGTGGTCCGGGCCAGCGCCGCGCCTCCGGCCGGGGCCGTGCTGCGCCAGGCTGGATCATGATCGCGCCAACCCCGGGGCGCCTCTTCTGCCCGGCCCGGTCGGTATGAGAAGGTCAGCTCACGTAGAAAAGGTTTGCGCAATCCGGGCCCGGCGGGTCTGGTGAGGCTTCCAGATCTCCAGTTGACCGGCCTGGGGGAGCCATGACGAGCTGAGCGTCGCCGGTCTCCGGCGGCCGGTGACGGCGGGTTGCTGGGTGGCGCTTCAAGAGGCGCGGGAACGGGAAACGAGGAAGGGAACACCGAGTGGGAGGCGGCCATGGTTGTTAGCGCTAACAACGAGCGGTTCGTCGTCGGCGTGGACTACGGCACGTTGTCGGGACGCGCGCTGGTGGTCCGGGTCAGCGACGGGGCGGAACTCGGGACGGCGGTCCACGAGTACCGGCACGGCGTGATGGAGCGGGAGCTGGCCGCCACCGGCGACCCGCTGCCGCCGGACTGGGCCCTGCAGGACCCGGCCGACTACCTGGACGTGCTCAAGACGGCCGTGCCCGCCGCGCTCCAGGACGCGGGGGTGGACCCGGGCGCGGTGATCGGCATCGCCACCGACTTCACCGCCTGCACCGTGCTGCCCGCCACCACCGACGGGATCCCGCTGTGCATGCTGCCGGACCTGGAAGGGCGGCCGCATGCCTACCCCAAGCTGTGGAAACACCACGCGGCCCAGCCCCACGCGGATCGGATCAACGCGCTGGCCCACGAGCGCAAGGAGCCCTGGATCGCCCGCTACGGGGGCAAGATCTCGTCCGAGTGGCAGTACGCCAAGGGACTGCAGCTGCTCGAGGAAGACCCGGAGATGTACCAGCGGGCCGAGCGGTGGATCGAAGCCGCCGACTGGATCATCTGGCAGCTCACCGGGGCCGAGACCCGCAACGCCTGCACGGCCGGGTACAAGGGCATCTGGCAGGACGGCCACTACCCGTCGCGGGAGTTCCTGACCGCGCTGAACCCGGACTTCGCCGGCTTCGCCGACGACAAGCTGACCCACCCGATCTCGGCCCTGGGGGCCAAGGCCGGCACGCTGACCGCCGAGGCGGCCGGCTGGACCGGGCTGCCGGAAGGCATCGCGGTGGCCGTGGGCAACGTCGACGCACACGTGACCGCGCCGGCCGCGCAGGCCGTGGAGCCGGGTCAGATGGTGCTGATCATGGGCACCTCCACCTGCCACGTGATCAACAGCGCCGGGCTGGCCGAGGTCCCCGGCATGTGCGGGGTGGTCAACGGCGGCGTCATCGCCGGCCAGTTCGGTTACGAGGCCGGCCAGTCGGCGGTGGGCGACATCTTCGGCTGGTTCATCGACCAGGCCGTGCCCGCGCCGCTGCGGCAGGAGGCCGAGCTGCGCGGGATCTCCGTGCACGACCTGCTCACCGAGCAGGCCGGAGCCCTGCCGGTGGGCGGGCACGGGCTGGTCGCGCTGGACTGGGAGGGCGGCAACCGCTCGGTCCTGGTCGACCACGGGCTGTCCGGCGTGATCGCCGGCCTGACCCTGGCCACCCGGCCGCACGAGATCTACCGGGCGCTGCTGGAGTCGACCGCCTTCGGGACCCGGATCATCATCGAGTCCTTCGAGTCGTCCGGGGTGCCGGTCACCGGGCTGATCGTGGCGGGCGGCCTGCTCAAGAACGAGCTGCTGATGCAGATCTACTCGGACGTGACCCGCCGGTCCCTGAGCGTCCTCGATTCTGACCAGGGCCCGGCGCTGGGCTCGGCCATCCACGCCGCGGTGGCGGCCGGTGCCTATCCCGACGTGCCCACGGCCGCCCAGGTCATGGGCAAGGTCCGGCGCGAGGTCTACTCGCCGATCCCGGAAAACTCGGCCGTCTACGACGAGCTCTACGCCGAGTACGTGCTCCTGCACGACTACTTCGGCCGCGGTGGCAACGATGTGCTGCACCGGCTGCGGACGCTGCGGGACCGGATCCTGGAAACGGGCCCAGACGTCGACACCGAGGGTGACACCACGTCCGGCGCCTTCGACAACAACACGGGAGATTCTTGATGAGCCTGACCAGCGACGGGCGGTCCACCGACGAACTGGTGGCCGAGTTGCGGGTGGCCGTGTCGGACCTGCACGCCGAGCTGCCGCGCAACGGGCTGGTCGCCTGGACGTCGGGCAACGTGTCGGCCCGGGTCCCCGGGGCCGACCTGATGGTGATCAAGCCCAGCGGCATCGGCTACGACGACCTGACCCCGGAGTCCATGGTCGTCTGCGACTTCGACGGGAACAGCGTCGGCGACGGCTACAGCCCGTCCAGCGACACCGCCACCCACGGCTACATCTACCGGCACATGCCCACGGTGGGCGGGGTCGTGCACACCCACTCGACCTACGCCACCGCGTGGGCAGCGCTGGGTGAGCCGATCCCGTGCGTGATCACGGCCATGGCCGACGAGTTCGGCGGGGAGATCCCGGTCGGGCCGTTCGCGCTGATCGGCAGCGACGAGATCGGCCGCGGGGTGGTGGCCACCCTGACCGATCACCGCTCCCCCGCCGTGCTCATGCAGAGCCACGGGGTGTTCACCATCGGTCCGTCGGCGCGGGACGCGGTCAAGGCCGCGATCATGTGTGAGGACGTGGCCCGGACCGTGCACGCGGCCCGGCTGATGGGCTCGCCCCAGCCGCTGCCCCAGGACCAGGTGGACGCCCTGCACAAGCGTTACAAGGAGCAGTACGGCCAGCACTGAGGCTGATGAGGCCACAGGGGTTTTGAGGTTTTGAGGTTACCGGGGTGCTTCGCCGGCCCCGCGGGTCCGCTCGGGCCCGTCACGACAAGGAGACATCCATGGCTGACCGCAGGCCGCGCATCGGCATCCTCGGCATCATGCAGGACCTGTACGACGACGACATCCCCGGCATCGCCCAGCGCCAGGAGGGGTACGCGGCCGAGGTCGCCCAGCACCTGTCCGGCGTGGGCGAGTTCATCCCCAGCAAGGCGATCAAGTACCGCGAAGACGCCGAGCGGGCCATGCGCGAGTTCGAGGACTCCGGGGTGGACGGGGTCATGGTCGTGTTGCTGACCTACGGGCCGGCCATGCGGGTGGCCCGGCTGCTCAGCGAGACCCACCTGCCGGTGCTGATGGCCAACATCCAGCCGGAACCCTCGGTCACCCCGGCCTGGAACATGGACGACATGACCTACAACCAGGGCGTGCACGGGGCGCAGGACACCGCCAACGCCATGGTCCGGGCGGGCAAGCGCTTCGCGGTGCTCACCGACGACTGGAAGAGCGAGAGCTTCAAGACCGACGTGGGCCGCTGGGCCCAGGCCGCGGCCGCGGTCACGGCCTGGAAGTCGCTCAAGACGGCGATCTTCGGCTACGCCATGAACGACATGGGCGACATCCGGGTCGACGAGAGCGCGCTGGTCCGCTCGCTGGGCCCGGAGATCCTGGCCGTCGCGCCCGGCGACCTGGTCCGCGGAATCGACGAGGTGACCGACGCCCAGGTCGGCGAGGTCATCTCGTTCGAGGACGAGCACTTCGAGATCGACCCGCGGCTGTCCAAGGAGGAGCGCGAAGACCACGCCCGGATGCAGGTCGCGCTGGAGAAGATCCTCACCGAGGGCGGCTTCGGCGCCTACACCGCGCACTTCGACGCGATCGGTGAGGACGGCCGGTTCCGGCGGCTGCCGCTGGCCGCCGCGTCCAGCCTGATGGCCAAGGGCTACGGCTACGGCGCCGAGGGCGACGTGCTGGCCGCGTGCATGGTCTACGCCGCGCACCAGCTCATCGGCGACGGCCACTTCACCGAGATGTACGCGATGGACTTCCCGACCGACTCGATCCTGCAGAGCCACATGGGTGAGGGCAACTGGAAGGTGGCCCGGTCCGACCGCCCGGTGAAGCTGATCAAGCGGCCGCTCGGTATCGGCCGGCTGGCTGATCCCCCGACGTTCCTGTTCCAGCTGCAGCCCGGGCCGGCCACGCTGGCCACGCTGGTGTCGCTGGAGGGCGAGCGCTTCCGCATGGTGGTGGCCGAAGGCGAGAACCTCGACTCGCAGGAGCTGCCGGCGCTGGAGATGCCGTACGGCCAGTTTCGGCCGGCTTCGGGGGTGCGCCAGTGCCTGAACGGCTGGCTGCGCAATGGCGGCCCGCACCACGAGGTGATGAACCTCGGTCACCACGCGGCCGACTGGAAAGTGTTCTGCGACATCGCCGGCATCGAGTTCGTCCAGGTCTGAGCCGGAGCCCCGGGCCGGGAGCCCGGGTGGAGCGGGCCTTCGGGGCTGGCGGGCGCCGCTGGGAGCGGGTTCGGGAACACTTCTTTGCACATGCTGCACAAAAGCGTTCCCGAACCCGGGGGTACTCGCACGGATGGGACGGGCGGGTTGTGGGGCGTCTAGGGCTCTTGGGGTGGGTGGGACCCGTGGGTCTTGGAGCTCTGGGGGGTGGGGCCTGGGGGACCGGGGGGGTGGGAGTCGGGGCCGCGTCGGGCGGAGGGACTCGGGGTGCGGGCGGGAGCGAGAGGCGGCCGCCGGACTGGGGTGTGAGCGAGGACGCGGCGGAGTGGTCTTAAGCCCGGCTGAGGAAAAACCCGGGGAGTGGGACGCGAAGCTGAGTTGGCGCATAACGGGATGAATACAGCATCTTGACCCTGAGGTCCGGGGCGGCTTACCGTGTGGGCGAACGTTCGCTCACAGTCGTTTGGGGCGCGGGGACGGACGGACCGGACTGAGTGAGACTGAGCCCGAAGGCGGGTCATGGCGCAGCGGCGGTACGTGTCGATCAAGGAAGTGGCGGCCACGGCCGGCGTCAGCTTCCAGACCGCCAGCAAGGTGCTGAACGGTGGGGATGTCCGGGTGTCGGCCGAGACGGCGGCGCGGATCGTGGCCGCGGCCGAGCGGCTCGGGTATCAGCCCAACACCATTGCCCGGAGCCTGGTTCAGCGGTCCACGGCGACCCTGGGACTGATCGCCAGCGACGCGACCGATGTGGCCATCACGCTGGCTTCGGTGGCGGCCGAGCAGGCCGCGCGCAGGCACGGGCACGCGGTGCTGGTCGGCCATCTGGCCCCGGGCGGGGGCGACGGGGCCAGCATCGTGCGCACGCTGATCGAACGCCGGGTCGACGGGGTCATCGCGGCCGCCCCCGACCTGGAGGAGAACGAAGAGGTCGGCGAGTTGCTGCGGGCGCACGGGCCCACGGTCAGCCTGCAGTCGATTCCGGGCGGGGGGCTGCCACTGGTGGGTTCGAACCACCGGGACACCGGGCGGATCGCGACCGAGCATCTGATCGGGCTGGGGCACGAGGCCATCGGCACGGTGGCCGGGCTGTTCCGGCGGCGGGTGACCCGGAGCCGGCTGCACGGGTACGAGGACGCGTTGCGGCAGGCCGGGATCGAGCCCGACGAGGGGCTGGTGGCCGAGGCCGACTGGACCCCGGCCGGGGCCGCGGCCGCCACCAAGGCGCTGCTGGAGCGGCGGCCGGAAGTCACCGCGCTGTTCGTGCACAGCGACATGATGGCCATGGGGGTGCTGTCCGCCTTGTACGAGGCGGGGCGGCGGGTCCCGGCCGGAGTGGCCGTGGTCAGCTGCGACGACATCCCGTTCGCGCAGTTCCTGGCCCCGCCGCTGAGCACGGTGCGGGTGCCCCTGGCCGAGACCGGCCAGCGCGCGGTCGACCTGCTGCTGCGGATGATCGCGGGCGACCCGGTGCCGGACAAGCCGCTGCTGTTGCCGGTGGAGCTGATCGTGCGCGAGTCCTGCGGGGGTCGTGTGACCTGAGAGGCCAGTGTGATTTTCGGGAAATTTGGGGGCTGAGGAACAGGAGAGATAGTGACCCGAATCGCGGTTGACCCGGCCCGGGCCGTGGGCGAGCTGGACCGGAACGTCTTCGGCGGCTTTGTCGAGCACCTGGGCCGGTGCATCTACGGCGGTCTGTACGAGGAAGGCTCCCCCCTGTCCGACCAGCGCGGGTTCCGGCAGGACGTGCTCGGCCTGCTGCGCGAGCTGCGCATGGGCGTACTGCGCTGGCCGGGCGGGAACTTCGTGTCCAACTACCACTGGAAGGACGGCATCGGGCCCAAGGACGAGCGGCCGGCCCGGCCCGAGCTGGCCTGGGGCGGCAAGGAAGGCAGGGAGACCAACCGGTTCGGCACCGACGAGTTCCTGGCCTACTGCGCCGACCTGGATACCGGGCCGTACATCTGCCTGAACATGGGCACCGGCACGCTGGCCGAAGCCCTGGACTGGGTGGAGTACTGCAACCGCGAGACCGGCAGCCAGTGGGCCGACCGGCGCGCGGCCAACGGCCACGAGACGCCGTACCGGGTCAAATACTGGGGCCTGGGCAACGAGATGTACGGCGACTGGCAGGTCGGGGCCCTGTCGGCCGAAGAGTACGTGCGCGAGGCGACCCGGTGGGCCCGGGCCATCACAATGCTCGACCCCCAGGCCCAGCTGGTCAGCTGCGGCATGAACGGCTGGAACGACTGGGACCGGGTGGTCATCGACGGGATGGCGCCGCTGGTCGACTACCACTCGCTGCACATCTACACCGGGGCCGACGACTACTGGACCAACGTGCTCCAGCCGCACCAGGCCGAGCGGGCCATCGCCTGCGCCCGGACGCTGATCGAGCGCACCGCCTACGTGAAGAAGATCGCGCAGCCGCCCCGCATCGCCTACGACGAGTGGAACGTGTGGTTCCGCACCGACGACGGCACGCTGGAGGAACGCTACAACTTCGCGGACGCGCTGGCCGTCGGCACCTACCTGAACATCTTCACCCGCAACTGTGACTGGGTGCGGATGGCCAACCTGGCCCAGATGGTCAACGCGATCGCGCCCATCGTCACCACCGGCGAGACGGCGGTGACCCAGACCATCTGGTACCCCATCCTGCTGCACGCCCAGGCGGCCTTGACCACCGCGGTCGACGTGTACACGGATGGGCCCACCGTCGACCTGCCGGCCGGTTCCGATCCCGGCCGCTGGCCGCACCGGGTCTCTGACCTCGGCCCGTTCCCGATGGTGGACGCGGCGGCCACGGTCAGCCCGGACCGGGGCCGGATCGCGCTGACCCTGGTCAACCGGAACCCGGACCAGGCCGAGACGGCCGAGATCGTGGTCCGGGACCTGGCCTTCGACGGGCCCGTCGACCTGCACACCGTCACCGCGGCGCCCGGCACGGCACCCGGCTTTTCGCCGGCGGTGCCCGGGGTGCAGGGAGCCCGGGTCGAGGAGGGCTCGGAAGCGACCAAGGGCGGCACCGTAACGATCACGCTGCCGCCCCGGTCGTTCACCACCGTGGAGGCGGCCCTGTCTCACGACTGACCGGCGGCCTCACCAACAACTGAAAAGCCCGTGCGCCGCCTGGGCCGGCACGCCCAGGCGGCGGACTTACAACAACACTCCGGCAACCCGCGACAAGGGAGTTAAGCCATCATGTTGTCAAGATCAAGACTACGTGGCCCCCGCCGGGCCACGAAGAGGCAGGTCACCGGCCGCGTCACCGCTGGGCTGGCCGGCCTGTCCGCGGTGGCCCTGCTGGCCGCCTGCGGCGGTAGCAGCAGTGGCGGCGGGGCCGCCCCGGCCAGCACCAAGACCGGCGGCAGCAGCGCCAGCCCGAGCGCCTCGGTGCTGGCGGGCGGCGCGTCCTGCAGTTCCAGCGCCACCAAGATCACCTTCTGGGCCTGGGTGCCCGGGATGAGCCGGGCGGTCACCGCGTTCAACAAGTCCCACCCGTCCATCTGCGTCACGCTGGAGAACCCGGGCGCGGGCCTGAACGAGTACACCCCGCTCAGCAACGCGCTCAAGGCGGGCAGCGGCGCGCCGGACGTGGCCGAGATCGAGTTCGACGAGCTGCCGTCGTTCGAGATCCAGAAGCAGGTCGTCGACCTGACCAAGTACGGGGCCAACAAATACCAGAACGACTTCGTGTCCTGGGCCTGGCAGGAAGTCAGCCAGGGGTCGGCGGTGTACGCGATGCCCAGCGACGCGGGTCCGGCCGGGTTCTACTACAACTCCAAGCTGATGGCCCAGTACCACCTGACGCCGCCCAAGACCTGGGCCCAGTTCGCCACCGAGGCGGCTACCCTGCACAAGGCCAACCCCAAGTCCTACCTGGCCAACTTCTCCGCCACCGACCTGCAATGGCTGCTGACCGCCATGGCCCAGGCCAACGCCTTCCCGTACACCTACTCGGGCGGGTCGAAGGTCGGCATCAACTGGACCGGCGCCAACCAGATGAAGTTCGCCAGCTACTGGCAGAACCTGATCAGCTCGCACGTGATCAGCACGGTCAACGACGCCAACAACTCGCCGCTGCCCAACCAGAATCTGGACAACGGCGTGACCGCGTCGTCCCCGCTCAACTCGGCCTGGGCCCCGTCCTACTTCCAGCCCGACGCCAAGAAGACCGCGGGTGACTGGCGCGCGGCCACCCTGCCGCAGTGGACCGCGGGCGCCAGCGTGTCGGCCGACTGGGGCGGCTCGACCTACCCGGTGTTCAAGCAGAGCGCGCACCCGGCCCAGGCCGCCGAGTTCGCCGAGTGGCTGACCGGCAGCCCGCAGGCGTGGACCATCCTCAAGACCTCGCCGTCGGAGCTGTTCCCGACCTACAAGGCGCTGCTGTCCGACCCGTCGTTCAAGAGCCTGAAGTACCCGGTGTCGGGCTCGTCCGAGCCCAACCAGGTGTTCACCGCGGCGGCCAGCGAGATCCAGCCGGTGCAGTGGCCCCCGTTCATGACCGAGGCCCTGAACCAGGCGCTGACCACCTTCCAGCCCGTGCTGTCGGGCAAGGAGACCCTGCAAAAGGCGTTCCAGACCTTCCAGAGCCAGGAGGTCAGCTACGCCAAGGCGCAGGGGTTCACGGTCAGCACGGGCGGATGACACGTGAGTGACACTGCGCTCAGCGCGCCGCGGGAGGCGGCCCCCCGGGCCGCCGCCCCGCGGCGGGGCGGCCGCGGCTCGGCCTGGTCCCGCCGCCGGGACCGCCGCGGCCTGTGGTTCATCACCCCGTTCATGGTGGCGTTCGGCCTGTTCACGGTGGTGCCGCTGCTGTACGCGATCTACGAGAGCCTGTTCACCAGCCGGATCATCGGCGGCACGGTGTTCTCCGGGTTCAGCAACTACAGCACCGTGCTCACGTCGGGCCCGTTCTGGGGCGGGTTCGCCCGGGTGGTGATCTTCGGCGCGATCCAGATCCCGATCATGCTGGTCATCGCGTTCTTCTTCGCCACCGTCTTCGACCTGGGGGTGGCTCGCTTCGGGCGGCTCTTCCGGACGATCTTCTTCATCCCGTTCGCGGTGCCGGTGGTGGTGGCCGCGCTCATGTGGGGGTTCCTGCTGGAGCCGACCTACGGGCCGATCACCCACCTGGCCAACGTGTTCGGCTTCAGCGGGACCAACTTCCTGTCCTCGGGGCTGCTGCTGCCGGCGATCATCCTCATCGCGATCTGGGAGTGGACCGGCTACAACTCGATCATCTTGTACACCGCGCTGAAGTCGGTGCCGCGTGACGTGGTCGAGGCCGCCATCCTGGACGACACCCCGCTGTGGAAGATCGTGGTCAAGATCAAGCTGCCCATGGTCCGCCCGGCCATCATCATGCTGATCTTCCTCAACTCGATCGGCGCGCTGCAGTTGTTCGTCGAGCCGGAGATCCTCAGCTACCAGGGCGGCTCGATCACCAACACCTGGACCCCGGTTGTCGACGTCTACAACACCTCGATCGCCAACGCCCAGTACAACCTGGGCGCGGCCATGGCCGTGGTGATCGGCCTGGTCATCATCGTCATCTCGGTGGGCTCGCTGTTGTTCCGCCGACGGAGTGGGGAGCTGGCATGAGCTTGGCTGCTGAGGTTTCTGGGGCTGGCGGGGCTGGGGCCGCGGGGGACGAGTCGCGGCGGGAACGGCGGCGGCGGGAACGGCAGGAGGAGCAGGACGCCACGATCCCGGTCCAGCTGTACGGGCTGCGGCGCGGCACGGTGCCCCTGATCACCACCGCCTGCGTGCTGTTCGCCATCTTCACGCTGGTCCCGGTGGTCTGGATCATCATCAACTCGACCAAGTCCCAGACCGGGATCTTCACCTCGTTCGGGTTCTGGTTCGCGCGGCCGTTCCAGTTCTTCCACAACTTCTCGCTGCTGTTCCACAACGTCGACGGCAACGGGACGTACTTCCAGTGGTTCGGCAACACGGTGCTCTACGCGGTGGTCGGCGGAGGCGGCGCCACCATCCTGGCCGGGCTGGCCGGGTACGGGTTCGCCCGGTTCCGGTTCCGGGGCACGAAGGTGTACTTCTACATCATCGTCGGCGCCCTGCTGGTGCCGATCGCCGCCATCACGCTGCCGCTGTATTTGGTCTACGCCAAGGCCCACCTGATCAACTCGCCGTGGGGAATGATCTTCCCGAGCCTGGTCAGCCCGGTCGGGGTGTACCTGATGCGGACCTACATCGACCTGTCGGTCCCGCGCGAACTGCTCGACGCGGCCCGGATCGACGGGGCCGGCGAGTTCCGGATCTTCTACAAGGTCGCGCTGCCGCTGATGGTGCCGGGCCTGATGACCGTGCTGCTGCTGAGCGTGGTCGCGGTGTGGAACAACTACTTCCTGCCGCTGATCATCTTCTCCAAGAACTCCCTGTACCCGCTGACCGTCGGCATCGGCGTCTGGTCTCAGGTCGCCGAACGCAGCGGCGGTAACAGCGACCTGTACCCGCTGGTGGTCATGGGCGGCCTGGTCACGATCGCCCCGCTGATCATCCTGTTCCTGGTCCTGCAGCGTTACTGGCGGGGCGGCATGCTGCTCGGCAGCATCGCCAACTGAACGTGCTCTGGTGGTCGGCGCCTGATTTTCATACCGAAGGTTGGTCGCATGAGTTCCTGGTCTGGCTTGGAGGGTTGGCGTGTCGGTGGTTTCCGAGGCAACGGGTCCTGGGGCGGCGGTTTCCGGGTCGGCGGTTTCGATGGGGGGCCTGACCAAGGTGTTCGCCACCGGGGTGCGGGCCGTGGACGGCCTCGACCTGCAGGTGGCCGCGGGTGAGTTCGTGGTGCTGGTCGGCCCGTCCGGGTGCGGCAAGACCACGGCGCTGCGGATGGTGGCCGGGCTGGAGACCATCACGTCCGGTTCGCTGCGCTTCGGTGACCGGGTCGTCAACGACGTCTCACCCCGCCAGCGCGACGTGGCCATGGTGTTCCAGAACTACGCGCTGTACCCGCACCTGACCGTGGCCCAGAACATCGGGTTCTCGCTGGAGAACAAGAAGGTGCCCCGGGCCGAGCGGGACCGGCGGGTGCGGGAGGCCGCCGGGGTGCTCGGGCTGGGTGACCTGCTGGGGCGCCGTCCCGGACAGCGGTCCGGCGGGCAGCGGCAGCGGGTGGCCATGGGCCGGGCCATCGTCCGCGAACCAGCGGTGTTCCTGATGGACGAGCCCCTGTCCAATCTGGACGCCAAGCTGCGGGTCCAGATGCGGTCCGAAATCCTCCGGGTCCAGCAACGGCTCGGCGAAGCTCGCGGCACGGCCAGCCTGTACGTGACCCACGACCAGACCGAAGCCATGACCATGGGCGACCGGGTTGCGGTACTCCGGGCCGGGGTGCTGGAGCAGTGCGGGACGCCGCGGGAGCTCTACGAGCGGCCCGCGAGCCTGTTCGTGGGTTCGTTCATCGGGTCGCCCGCCATGAACCTGTACGAAGGTGCGCTGGAACGGGCGGCCGTGGTGGTGGGCTCGCAGCGGATCCCGGTGCCTGGTGCGGCGGGGCGCCCAGGGCGCGAGGGGCTGGCGGCGTACCAGGGGCGCGAGGTCATCGTGGGGGTCCGGCCCGAGGATCTTGTTGTGCGCGCGG
>DASXJM010000317.1:0-5245 GCA_036497405.1 Streptosporangiaceae bacterium
GGACCCGGGACATGGGTTGATCCTCGGGGCATTCAACCACGCTCCGGTGTCATGTCTATACGAATTCCGGGTGACCGGCACGTCCCGGCCTCAGATGGGACACTGAAAAACCGTGGCTTCCATCACGCCCGTCCCGAGTGACCCAGTAGGCGGTCCGGGTCCGCGCGCGGCCTGGGCGCCGGCCGCGGCCGCGGTCCGTCGGCGCCTGCCTTTGCGCGCGCTGCCGGCCCCGCCGGCTCCCACTCAGACCTCCGCTCCGGTCCCGGCCTACGGCCTGCTGCGCGAGGGCCAGCGCAACGGCCGGCTCATCCACCTGGAGGAGATCCCGGGCCGATCCGGGGTCCCGGCCCCCTGGCCGGATTGGGTGCCGGGCCCGCTGGTCGAGGCGCTGGGCCGTCAGGGGGTCCGCACCCCCTGGTCGCACCAGGTCACCGCGGCCTGCCACGCCCGCGCGGGCCGGCACGTGATCATCTCCACCGGCACCGCGTCCGGCAAGTCCCTGGGCTACCTGCTGCCCGCCCTGGCCGGGGTGCTGGAAGGCGGCACCGCGCTGTACATCGCGCCGACCAAGGCCCTGGCCGCGGACCAGCTGGCCTCGGTGCGCGGGCTCGGGCTGACCGGGGTCCGGGCCGCCGCCCTGGACGGCGACACCAGCCGGGGCGACCGGGACTGGGCCCGGTCCTACGCCGGCTACCTGCTGACCAACCCGGACATGCTGCACCACGTGCTGCTGCCCCAGCACCGGCGCTGGTCCGGGTTCTTCGGCCGGCTGCGGTACGTGATCGTCGACGAGTGCCACAGCTACAAGGGCGTGTTCGGCTCCCACGTCGGGCACGTGCTGCGCCGCCTGCGCCGGATCGCGGCCCACTACGCCCCGGACGGCCAGGCCCCCACCTTCATGCTGGCGTCGGCCACGGCCGGGCAGCCCGGGGCGACCGCCCGCCAGCTGACCGGCCTGGACGCCGAGGAGATCATCACCGACGGCTCACCGCACGGCCCGGTGTCCTTCGCCATGTGGGAGCCGCCGCTGACCGAGGCCCGGGGTGAGGCCGGGGCCCCGGTCCGCCGGACCGCCACCGCCGAGGCCGCCGAGCTGCTGGCCGGGCTGGTCCGCGAGGACGTGGCCACCCTGGCCTTCGTCCGGTCCCGCCGCGGCGCCGAGTCGGTGGCTCTGCAGACCAAGCGGCTGCTGACCGAGCAGGGCGCGGCCGGGCACGCCGACCGGGTCGCGGCCTACCGTTCCGGCTACCTGGCCGAGGACCGGCGCCGGGTGGAGGCGGCCGTGCGCGGTGGCCAGCTGACCGGGCTGGCCACCACCACCGCGCTCGAGCTCGGGGTCAACATCACCGGCCTGGACGCGGTGCTGATCGCGGGCTGGCCCGGGACCCGGGCCTCGCTCTGGCAGCAGGCGGGCCGGGCCGGGCGGCGGGGCAGCAGCGCGGTGGCGGTGCTGATCGCCCGCGACGACCCGCTCGACACCTACCTGGTCCACCACCCGGAGATCCTGCGGCACCCGGTCGAGGCCACCGTGCTCGACCCCGAGAACCCGTACGTGCTGGCCCCGCACCTGTGCGCGGCCGCCTCGGAGCTGCCGCTGACCATGGCCGACCTGGAGCTGTTCGGGCCCGCGGCGCGCCCGGTGCTGGATGACCTGTGCCGCCGCTCGATGCTGCGCTGCCGGCCCTCGGGCTGGTACTGGACCCACCGGGCCCGCGCGTCCCGGCTGACCAGCCTGCGCGGGGCCGGCGCCGAGCCGATCCGGATCGTGGAGGAGGCCACCGGGCGGCTGGTCGGCACGGTCGACGAGCCGTCCGCGCACATGCTGGCCCACCAGGGCGCCACCTACCTGCACCAGGGCGATACCTACCTGGTGCGCTCCCTGGACCTCGACGACGGCGCGGCCCTGGTCCGGGCGGGTGACCCCGGCTACGTCACCTCGGCCCGGCAGGTGACCGACATCGACGTGATCGGGGTCCGGCAGCGGACCGCCTGGGGCCAGGCCGAGGTGTGTTTCGGCGACGTCGAAGTGACCCGGCAGGTCACCTCGTTCGTCCGGCGCCGGTCCGACAACGGCCGGTCGCTGGGCGAGACCCCGCTGGACCTGCCGGCCCGGACCCTGTGCACCCGGGCCATGTGGTGGACGATCTCCGAGGACCAGGCCGAGCGGCTGGCCCGGGCCGGGGTCGACCTGCCCGGGGCCGCCCACGCCGCCGAGCACGCCTCGATCGGGCTGCTGCCCCTATTCGCCACCTGCGACCGCTGGGACCTCGGCGGGGTCTCCACCGACCTGCACCCGGCCACCGGGCGGCTGACCGTCTTCGTGTACGACGGGCACGAGGGCGGAGCCGGGTTCGCCGAGCGCGGTCACGACAGTGCCGCCCGCTGGCTGACCGCCACCCGGCTGGCCATCGCCACCTGCGAATGTGAGGCGGGCTGCCCGTCCTGCATCCAGTCACCCAAGTGCGGAAACGGCAACATGCCGCTGTCCAAGGCGGGGGCGCTGGCTCTGCTCGACACCCTGCTGGCCGGAGCACCGGGCCAGGACGCCGGCCACGAGGGGGACGGCGAAAAAGAGGCGACCCTCGCCGGGGGGGAGAGCGAGGGCCGCCAAACGGCGCGGCTCTGGGGGGGAGGAGCCGAACCGCCTTCTAGTGAAGCTTATCCGCAAACGAGCCTGGCGCAGCACAACAGAGCAACCCAAAATCGGGCAGGCCAGGAACTTTCGTTGGCACAAGAATTACAGCATAGGCAGCCTGATCTGGATAGTACGGCCGAGCACTGATCTGGATAGCCCGGGTGGGGAGATGACCAAGCACACGGCGGCATTCTTTGATCTCGACAAGACCCTCATCTCACGATCGAGCACGCTGGCCTTCTCCCGACCCTTCTACCGGCACGGCCTGATTTCGCGCCGCACGATGATTCGCGGCAGCTTCGCTCAGGCGGTGTTCAAGCGGGCGGGCGCGGGCCAGGTCCGGATGGAGCGCATCCGCAGCCAGGTGAGCCGGGTCTGCCGGGGCTGGCCCGCCGACGCGGTCCGGGAGATCGTCCAGGCCAACCTGGACACCATCATCGTCCCGCACCTGTACCAGGAGGCCCGGACCCTGGTCGCCGAGCATCACGCCGCGGGCCGGGACGTCATCGTGGTCAGCGCGTCCGGCCACGAGGTGGTGGACCCGATCGCCGAACTGCTCGGGGCCGACACCGTCATCGCCACCGAGATGGTCATCGCCGACGGCCGGTACACCGGCGACGTGGCGTTCTACGCCTTCGGCGCGGCCAAGGCGACCAAGATCCACGAGCTGGCCGCGGCCCGGGGCTACGACCTGGCCGGGTCCTACGCCTACAGCGATTCCGTCACTGACCTGCCCATGCTGGAGGCGGTCGGCCATCCCACCGCGGTCAACCCGGACCGAGCCCTGCGGCGGGAGGCGGCCCGGCGCGGCTGGCCGATCCAGATGTTCACCATGGCGCCGCGCCGCGGTGAGCCGGACCTCCAACCACCAGTTCACGGCATGTAATCGCACCCACAGATAGACGTCACGAATTGGTGACGGCCAGGGTCTTTCCAAGGTCCGTTGTTCGTCGTAGAAAGGACTTACGGACACCGAAACGTCCGGGCACGTCGGTCAGGAACCCACGCGCGACCAGCTCCGCATAACAGGCCGGGGCCGGGGGCGTGCTTGGTACCCGGGCACACAGTGCATGCGACGGCGCTCCTTCGGGGGCGCCGTTCGCATGTCGGCGGCCGCTCCCGTCGCGGGCCCGGTATCGCCATCCCATCATCACCGTCCGCAGTCGGGTCGCCGCTCAGCGAAACGACTGGCCATGCTCGGGCCGACCTGCGCCGACGTTGGGCGGGCCGCGGACCGGTCACCCTTGCGTGCTGCGAACGTTAGCGATGAACTTGGGCCATACGAACGATGATGATGCCGAGGTGACCGGACGCGATGAGGCGCCGGGCCGCCCACGCACAATCGTATGGCGGCGGCCAGGAGGGATTTATTTCATCGCATCGGTGAAACAATTACCCGCCGACAAAGTGCAGAAAATGCCGCAAAAGCCGTGAGTCGCGAGAACGGAGTCAGCGTTGACCAAAGAGACCCTTTCCAATCTGCTGCAGGAAAATCGCCGGTTCGACCCGCCGCCGGAACTCGCGGCTCACGCCAACGTCACCGCCGACGCCTATTCCGAGGCCAACGCCGACCGGCTTGCCTTCTGGGAGCGGGCCGCCGAGCGGCTGCAATGGGACGAGCCCTGGAACCAGGTGCTCGACTGGTCGAACCCGCCGTTCGCCAAGTGGTTCGTGGGCGGGAAGCTCAACGTCGCCGTCAACTGCGTGGACCGGCACGTGGCCGCGGGCCAGGGCGACAAGGTCGCCTTCCACTGGGAGGGCGAGCCCGGTGACCAGCGCACCATCACCTACTCGGACCTGAAGGACGAGGTCTGCCGGGCCGCCAACGCGCTGACCGAGCTCGGCGTGAACAAGGGCGACCGGGTCGCGATCTACATGCCGATGATCCCGGAGACCGTGGTCGCCATGCTGGCCTGCGCCCGGCTGGGCGCGCCGCACATGGTGGTGTTCGGCGGCTTCTCCTCGGACGCGCTCAGCACGCGCATCCTCGACTGCGACGCCCACCTGGTCATCACCTCGGACGGCGGCTACCGGCGCGGCAACGCCAGCGCCCTCAAGCCCGCTGTGGACGAGGCCGTGAAGAGCTGCCCCGACGTGCGCAACGTGCTGGTGGTCCGGCGGACCGGGCAGGACGTGGACTGGACCGAGGGCCGCGACGTGTGGTGGCACGACGTGGTGGACCGGCAGTCCAGCGAGCACACGCCCGAGGCGCATGACGCCGAGCACCCGCTGTACGTGATGTACACCTCGGGCACCACGGCCAAGCCCAAGGGCATCCTGCACACCACCGGCGGCTACCTGACCGGTGTCGCGTGGACCCACTACGAGGTCTTCGACATCAAGCCGGACACCGACATCTTCTGGACCGCGGCCGACATCGGCTGGGTCACCGGCCACTCCTACATCGTCTACGGCCCGCTGGCCAACGGCGCGACCTCGGTCATGTACGAGGGGACGCCGGACACCCCGGACCGCGGCCGGTGGTGGGAGATCGTGAACAAGTACAAGGTCTCGATCCTGTACTGCGCCCCCACCGTGATCCGGATGTTCATGAAGTGGGGCGAGGACATCCCGGCCAAGTACGACCTGTCCAGCCTGCGGCTGCTCGGC
>DASXJM010000318.1:0-3993 GCA_036497405.1 Streptosporangiaceae bacterium
GGGCAGCAACTCGTCGCTGAAGGTCAGCGCGCCCGCCCGGCGCAGCCGGGCCCGAGCGTCGCCGCCGTGCCGTTCGACCCGCTCCAGCACGTCATCGGTGGCGGCACGCTCCCAGGCGTTGAGCAGCTCGGTCAGCAGCGCGTCCCGGTCGGCGAAGTGCCAGTAGAAGCTGCCCCGGGTAACCCCGAGTGCCCGGGCCAGCGGGTCCACCCTTACCGCCTCCGGCCCCCCGGCCCCCAGGGCTTCCAGACCCGCCTCGACCCACGCGCTGGCCGGCGTCCGCGCCGGTGCCGCCATCAGGCGCGCTTGGCTTCGACGTAGACGCCGGGCTTCATGACGTCGGCGGGCAGGCTCATGAGGGGGCCGACCACCGAGCCCTGGACTTCCTCGGGGGTGCCGAGCGCGGCCTCCACCATGTCCAGGGCCTGCGCCCGGGAGCTGGCCCAGGCCATGATGTGCCGTCCGCCGCGGGCCGACTTGACCGTGCCGAAGTACAGGTTGAGCTTGCTCACGACGGCGATTCTCCCTCCGCCTGCTGCTTGACGGCCGCGTTGATCGCCTCGTAGCTGCCCTGGATGTTGGCCACGGTCTTGAGGGCGCCGCGGGCACCGCCGGGGCCCCGGGATCCGCCCATCCCGCGGTAGGTCCCGGCCTGCGTCAGCTCGGTACCGCCGTCGGCCGGCCGCAGCACGAACCGGCGCCTGATGGTCGTGACCCCCAGCAGCCGCGACGCCCAGGCCAGTTCGCAGTCGGGATCGACGGTCAGCACCCTCACCTTGAGCGTGATGGGGTTGCCGGTCGCCGGTGAGGTGGTCTTGATGATGAGCGTGCTGCCGACCGTCAGCTCCCCGGCCACCGACTGGTACGCCGGATGCCACTGCCCGTAGTTCGCCAGGTCGGCCAGGATCGCCCAGACCTTCTCCGGCGGGGCAGCGATGTTGGTCGAACTGGATATCTCGTAAGCCATTGCGATCGGCCTCCCGCGATGAGAATCCGCGACTCCCATCGTCTGCCCGTTGCGCGTCACCGTGCTCTAGAGCTACCACGATGAGGAGAGTGACAGTGGCATCTGATCGGCACAATCCGGCCGTCATCGAATTCCCGAACGATCTCGAGATTGTCGTCCGGCGGGACTTCGACGCGCCGATCCAGCTCGTCTTCGACGTGGCCACCAAGCCGGAGCACGTGCGCAGGACGTTCGCTCCCTACGGGGAGGAGGTGACGGTCTGCTCGATCGACCTGCGGGTCGGCGGGGACTATCACTTCGTCATGGTGACCGACGACGGGACCGAGTGCTCGTTCCGCGGCACCTTCCTGGAGATCGAGCCGCCGGCCCGTACTGTCCAGACGTGGCGCTTCGACGGGTGGCCCGACGTGGAGGCGGTCGAGTCGATGGACCTGCACGAGCGGGACGGGGTGACCAAGCTGACCTACCGGCTGGCGTTCCGCGACCAGGCGGGCCGGGACCACATGACCAAGTACGACGGTCTGCTGGCCAACTTCGACCACGAGGAAGACCTGCTGAGATCGCTGCTTGACCGTTAACCCGCCGGCGGGCTGGCAGGCTGGTCGGTATGAACGATCAGGTGATCGCCTGGGTGGTGTTCGCCGGGGCGTGGCTGCTGGTGGGCGGGCCGCTGTACCAGGCGGCGATCGAGCTGTCCGAGCTGGAAGTCGATCGCGAGGGCATGCAGGCGCTGGTGAGCCAGCTCCCGCGGCCGAGGATGCCGTCGCCGTGGTGGTGGCTGCTGCCACCGGTCATGTACTTCCTGGCCCGCCGGGCGAATCAGGCCAACCAGCGCGAGATCTTCGCCGCCATGACCGACATGCAGCGCGAGCAGTTCACCAGCTTCAAGAACAAGGCGGCCGGCTGGCTGACCGTGGCGCTGGGCGGCACCTTGCTGGCGACCGGGGAGACCTGGGAGATCACCGAGCACTACGAGTGGCCGACGTGGGTGTTCTGGCTGCTGGTCGTGGTCATGCTGGCCTTCGCCATCCTCAACACCGCGGTCCGGATGGTCAGCAACGAGCACGTGCTGCGCCAGGACACCTCCACCGGGGGAGCCGCCGAGGGCATACAATAGGCTCATAACGCTTCCACCTAAAGTACTTTTGATGGTAGCTTTAGTGAGTGCCGACGGACTACACGACCGTGCCGCTGGTCGGCGGTCACCCTGCGCTCGACCTGGTCAACACCGTGGTGCCGCGGGAGGTGCTGCCCGACGGCTCCCGGCCACTGGACTACCTGACCAGCCCGGCGGCGCTGCTGACCTGGGCCGGCCGGGCCGCTTGGGCCGATCCCGCCGAGTCTGAGCTGGTCGCCCAGGCCTGGCGGCGCCACCCCGGTACAGGTGCCGCCGCGCTGGACGCCGTGCGTGACCTGCGAGAATCGCTGTACATCACGCTGCTTGAGGCGTCCGCCCTCGTTCCGCAGGATCCCGGCATCGCCACGGCCGCGCGGCAGCGACTGCACGATCGGTGGGTGGCGGCCGCCAGCCGGTCGGCCCTGCGCAGCGGCCACGAAGCCGCGGCGCCTGGACCGGCGGTGCCGGGACCGCCACGGCTTGAGATCGGCACCGCTCCGGAGCTCCAAGTTCAGGACCGGGCCGCCGCGGCGGCCATGGAGCTGCTGCTCACCGCGGACTACGAACGACTGCGGCGTTGCCCGCCCGAGGAGGGTGGCTGCGGCTGGCTGGTGCTCGACCAGAGCCGTAACGGCTCCCGGCGGTGGTGCCAGATGGCCGACTGCGGCAGCTCGGCCAAGTCCCGGCGGCTCACCGAACGGCGCCGCGTCCGCCGGAGCGGCGTGACCGGGGACGGTGCCACCAACTTACCCAGACCAGCTACCGGCATTAGTTGATTCGAGGGAAGCAAAATGGACAATGCCCCCGTCCGGGCCCGGCAGCTGGGCGCCCTCATCGCACTGTCCCTGGCCGCCTTCGCCTACGTCACCAGCGAGACCCTCCCCATCGGGCTGCTGAGCCTGATCGCCCGCGGTACGCACTCCGCGCTGTCCGCGGTCGGCCTGCTGGTGAC
Organism: Streptosporangiaceae bacterium; assembly: GCA_036497405.1. GTDB lineage: Bacteria > Actinomycetota > Actinomycetes > Streptosporangiales > Streptosporangiaceae > Bog-532. The sequence continues at coordinate 3,037 of DASXJM010000318.1, forward strand.
CTGGTACGGCCTGATCGTGGTGGTCGCTTCCCTCCCGCTCACTCAGCTGACCCGCCGAGTGCCGCGACGCCACCTGCTGTCCGGGTTGCTCGCGGTCTTCGTGCTCGCGTCGCTGGGCTCGGCCCTGGCCCCCAGTTACGGCCTGCTGCTGGCCACCCGGGTGGCCACGGCGCTCAGCCAGGCCGTGTTCTGGGCCGTCGTGGTATCGAGCGCGGCCGGACTGTTCCCGCGGCGGATGCGCGGCCGCGCGGTCGGTCTGGTGTTCGCTGGCAGCTCGCTGGCCACCCTGCTCGGCGTGCCCGCCGGCACCTGGCTCGGGCAGCACCTCGGCTGGCGGGTCTCGTTCGCGGCCCTGGGCGGCCTGGGCCTGCTGGTCATGATCGCGGTGGCGTCGCTGCTGCCCAGCAGCATGCCGGGCCAGGGCGAGACCGCGCGCGGGACGGCCCCCGACGCCCGCCGGTACTGGCTGACGATCGTGGTGGTGAGCTTGGCGGCCACCGGCTCGTTCGTCTCCTTCACCTACGTCACGCCCTTCTTCACCCAGGTTTCCGGGTTCTCGCTGGGATCGCTCAGCGTCATCCTGCTCATCCGCGGCATCGCCGGGATCGCCGGCGTCGCCGTGGGAGGGCGGATGGCCGACTGGCGCCCGTGGGCCGCCATCGGTGCGCCGGTCGCGACCCAGGCGCTGGCGCTGTGCGGGCTGTACCTGGTGGGCGGCCAGCCTGCCGCCGCCGTCATCCTGGTGTCGCTGGCCGGCCTGTCGTTCTCCGCCATGACCACCGCCCTCGCGGGCCGGGTGCTGCGGGTGGCGCCGGGCTCGGTGGACCTGGCGGCCGCAGGCGCCTCGATCGCGGTGAACGTCGGCATCGCGGCCGGCTCGTTCATCGGCAGCGCGTTGCTGCCCGGTTTCGGTGTGCGCAGCACCGCGCTGGCCGGCGGCCTGCTGAGCATCGCCGC
>DASXJM010000319.1:0-4457 GCA_036497405.1 Streptosporangiaceae bacterium
TTCTCGCGGGCGGTGGCCGGGTTCGTCGCCACCGGCCGTCCCGCTGACGACCGGTGGCACCCCTACGAGCCGGCCGACCCGGTGACCGTCCGGTACTTCGCCTGAGGTCAGGGCCCAGGCTCGCGGTGCGTCCCGCCGCCCAGGGCGAGCACGACCAGCAGGGCCGCGACCAGGCCGGCCACGCCGCAGATCACGTAGCCGATCGAGTTGGCGTGCCCGAGCGCGTGGAAGGCCACGTCCTTCAGCGGGTTGGGCGGGTCCGGCACCGAGTTCGCGCCCAGCGGACCCGAGTTGACCGCGCCGACCACCGGCTGGAGGGACGGTTTGTGCGCCGCTGACGCGTTGAACGCGGCCAGCGCCTTGGCCAGCGCAGGGCTGGCCGTCACCTTGGTGTGGATCTCGGTGGCGGCCCGGCTGAGCGTGACCGCGCCCACCACCGCGGGCCCTAGGGTGAAGCCGAAGTCGCGCAGCATGTTGGCGGCCGCACTGGCCATGCCCTCCAGGTGAATGGGCACGGTGTCGACCAGCACCGCGGTCATGGCCGACACCGCCAGCGCGAACCCGATGCCGATCAGGATGTAGGGCGCGATCACCGGTCCCAGCCCGACCTGGGTGGTGACCGGCACCGCCGCCGTCCACAGGTCACCGGCACCCATCAGGACCAGCCCGGCCCCCATGGTCCAGCGCGGGTTGTAGGTGTGCAGCAGCCGCTCGGTGACCGGGATCAGCGGCAGGGCGATGCCGTTGAACAGCACGAACGCGATCGCCGCGTGCAACGGGGTGAACAGCAGGATCGCGGTCAGCCGGATGCTGGTCGAGTAGGCGGTACCCAGGAAGCAGAACATGCCGATGACGGTGGCGATCGAGCCGATGGTGAAGGCCCGGTTCCGGAACAGGTCCAGGTTCAGCAGCGGGGCCGCGGCCCGGTTCTCGGCCAGCACGAACAGGGCCAGGAACACCGCGGCCAGGATGAAGCCGGCGATCACCTCGGCACTGCCCCAGCCCGCCGTCGGTCCCTGGATCACCGCGAACATCAGTGCGAACAGGGCCACCGCCACCGTGACCTGACCGGTCCAGTCCAGTGAGCGGCCTGCGGGCGAGGACGAGTTCCGCGCCAGCAGGGCCGAGACGGCCACGCTGACCAGCGCGAGCAAGCCGATCGCGACCGGTGCCCACCGCCAGCTGGCGTTCGGGTCGCTGCCGTACTTGAAGCCGGCCAGCCAGCCGCCCAGGACCGGGGACAGCATGTTGCCCGCAGACAGGGCGGCGGCCCAGATGGCGACCGCGCGGGCCCGGGCCCTCGGGGTCGGGGTCCCGGCCGCGACCATGGCCAGACTGGTCGGCATGATCGCAGCCGCCCCGGCCCCGGCGATGATCATGCCGATCCACAGCACCACGACCCGGGTCCCGGTCGAGCTGCTCGCGCCCGGCGTGAGCAGGGCCACCCCCTCGCCCACGGCCAGCATGACCGCGCCGATGATGAGCAGTCGCTTGCGCCCGAACAGGTCTCCGAGCACGCCGAAGGTCAGCTCGAGCAGGGTCACCGGGACCAGGAAGGCGTCCGAGATCCAGGTCAGCTGGGAGGTGGACGTGGCCAGGTCCTTCTGGAACAGTCCCTGCAGCACCGCCGGGATGGCCAGCGCCAGCTGGGCCACGGCGACCGCGAACGCGGCCGCGAACAGCGTCCCGCCGGTCAGCTGCCGTTCGTCTCCGCCGGACGCGGCCTGCGTTCCGGCGACCTTCCGTATGGCCATGAACCGTCCCTTCCCTCAGGCGCCCTGCTCACCGTCGCGCTTACAGACCAGGGCCTTGGCGTCGCCGCCCAGCCGGCACCACTGCTCGTACCCGGACCGGAACGGGTAACCGGCCCAGCGGTAGTCGTCGTGACGAGGCGCGGACGGGGCGACCGGTACGTAGCTGGCGGCCTGGTCCGGGTCGCCGGTCCCGGCGTACTTCACTTCCTCCGGATAGGGGTAGACGGGCCGGGTCAGTTCGACCGTGCCGGTCGACGGCCCGGTCCCGGGCGGACCGGTTCCCCCGCTGACCAGGGCGGCGGTGACACTGGTGGGGGCGTGGCCCTGCTCGACCCAGTCGGCCAGCGGCGTCAGCAGGTCGAACACGCTGGGACCGTAGCCGCCGCCGCAGTGGTAGACGCCGGGGAACATGTACAGCCGGTAGAACTTGCTCACCGTGCTCGCGCCCATGGTGTCGACCACCGCCTGCCGGTAGGCGACCGAGCCCGCGGGCGGGATGAACTGGTCGGACCAGCCCTGCCACTGGATGAGCTTGCCGCCGTCGCGGTAGAACGCGGTCAGGTCCGGGTCGGTGGCGTCCACGATCGACGACACGTTGCTGGTGTTGCCGTGCGCCGCGTACTCGTTGAACGTCCGCTGGTTGAAACCGAACCCGTGGTCGAGGTCCAGGGTCAGGTCGTCGGCCCAGCGGCCGACCTCGCGCAGGTAGCCGATCCCGATGCTGTGGAAGAACGTGGTGTCCCCGGCCCCGGCTCCGGTTCCGGCCGGGATGGCGATGCCGGGCCAGGCGCTCTCGGCCCCGTAGGGCTCACCCCCGGTGTACAGGTGCTCCCCATCGGGGGCGACGGCGCCGTGGTAAAGGCGTCTGGCCGCCGCGACCTGAGCCGCGGTCAGGCAGTTCGCGGTGCTGGCCGCCCCGGCCGGGCACTGAATCTCGGCCCAGTCGGGCTGGCAGTCGCGCGGGTCCTGGATCGTGCCGTCCTTGAGCCGGGGGTCGGCGCACTGGCTGATGATGTCGGTGTGCAGCACCGCGCTGGCCGCCGCGGTCAGGATCGGCGACCCGTCGGCGTTCTCGTCCGTGGTCGACTCGTACGGTTCCTCCATCGCGTTCAAGGCGGCCTGGTTGAAGGCGGGCGCCCCGGCGATGATGCCGTTGAAGTCGCGCGGGAACCGCTGGGCCTCCATCAGCGCTTCCCGGCCGCCGTCCGAGCAGCCGTCATAGTAGGAGTACTTCGGTGCGCTGCCGTAGTACGACCCGATGATGGCCTTGGCCGCCAGCGCGAACACGTGCTCGGACAGGTAGCCGAAGTCCAGCTTGAGTACCGGGTCATCCACCGCCCAGGCCTCGGTGTTGCCGCCGCCGATGTGCCCCTCGTCGTCCTGGCCGAGCGCGAACGCACCGTCGTTCAGCGGTACGCACTCGTCGATCCCGGCCTGCCCGGAGGCGGCCGGCTGGCTGACCCCGACGTTGCCGCAGTAGCCGCCGCAGCCTTCCTGCAGGTAACGCTGGGCGTAGCTGCTGGTCGGCAGCTGCAGCTCGAACTGCACCTGGGGCGCGACGACGCCCTTGACGTCGCAGTAGGGGTAGCTGACCGTGCTCCCCCCACTGGCGGTACTGCCCGGGTTGACCTGGGCCGCGGACAAGATCGTGGTCGGCGCGCCGGTGATCTGGCTGAAGTCCTGGCTGGCCAGCTGGGCGCAGGCGTATCTGGGTAGCACCGTGCCCAGCGATTGAAGGGCCTGGGTGTCGATCGGGGCCGCGGTCCGCCGCGACGCCGTGGCTCCCACCGTGAGGTAACTGGTGTCGCTGACCGTCCGCGCCGTCGCCGCCGGGCCCGACGATGAGGCCGGGCTGCCGCCGGTGACGGTCACCGCCGCCAGTGCGGCCCCGGCGATGGCCAGGGCGAGAACCACCGTGCTCAGGCGGCGGCCCCATGAACCGCGCGCGAACCGGAACTGTCTGATCCAGCCGACATCCATCGCGACTCCTTCGTCGACCCGGTTGGGCCTGGCCGGGAGCCTTTGCTCCGGCCGGCCCACCCCAGCCCTCGGAGCCTAGATTGCCGGCAATTTTGTTGGCAAGAGTGTCGCGAGAAATACCGGTGGCGCCGCTCAGGGCGTGGGCTGAATGCCGAGGCGACGCAGCGTCGCGGTTCCGGTCGGCGTCAGCCGCAGCCGGCGTGGCCGCTCAGCAGGTTCGACCCAGCCGCGCTGCCGGGCCGAGGCGGCGAGCTCGGCGCCGAGCTGACCGCCCAGATGGGGGCGCCCGGCATGGCTGTCCATGCAGGAGAACGCGAGCATCCGGCGGGTCGGCGTGCGCGGCAGGTCAAGCCCCAGGTCGGCAAAGGTGCCGACGGCCGCGGGGCCGAGCGTCAGTTCTCCTTCGCCCTCCCTGGTCCGCAGTGCCCCCGACCGCACGAGATGGTCCATGAGCGCTACGCCAAGCCGGCCGGCCAGGTGGTCATAGCAGGTGGCGCCCTCCGGTACGGGCTCCTTGGTCGTCAACGGGGTGCCCCGCAGGCCGTTGAGCATCGAGAAGATCTCCCGGAGCCCCGGCTCAGCGAGCTGGTAGAAGGCCAGGCGGCCGTGGTGGCTCACGGTCACGAGCCCCGCGTCGCGGAGCCGGCGCAGGTGGTTGGCCAGCCGCGTGGGAGTGACGCCCAGCAGCTCGCTCAGCTCGCTGGCTGAGGCAGATCCCTGCTC